>JAURQB010000048.1 GCA_030836365.1 Bdellovibrionota bacterium
ATCACTCAGGACAACTCCTTCGAGAATGGCCATGTCATTTTCATAAATCGCAAGGTGACTTTCTAGTTCTTTATCATCGGCCAAGTCAACCGAAGGTGTATCAATGCCAATTAGCTTGCAGCCTTTACTTTTTAAGTATTTTACAAGCTTGGCAGAAAGGGCATTAAAATCTCCATTCCATTGGTTTGGATCAGGAAATGAATTTGTTTTAAATAAAATGCGAGGAGCGGATATCTCAATATTTTCAATATCAGTCGTTTGAATTCTTGTTTTTCGTGGAAGGTGAATCTCGATTATCTGACAATCACCAATGTAGAAATCCAAATCTCTACTGGCGATATCACAACCATCCTGATGATAGTGATTTGGTGCATCTGTATGAGCGCCAATGTGGACAGTTGTGTTAATGGAGCTAAGAGTCAAATGCTCTCCATTTTTTGTGCTCATTACCTCATTTCTAGAAAAAGGTGTGTCACCAGGAAATACTGCAGTTGTCTGGGAGATTTCTGGGGAAATATCAAAAATTTTTAGATTACTCATGACTAATCTTGGTTAGAATGTTTTATTGAAAAAAATTATCAAAAAACTGATGATTCACCAAAGATTAATTCATTGATAAAGGATCTTTTTATGAGTGATTATGCCCAAATGTTGCATCAAGCTAGATTAACTGCAGACCCTGTTGAGCAATTGACCGCCTCAGGTGCGAAACTATCGAGGTCTGATGCTTACGAGATCCAGGAAAATGGAATCAGTCTTAGAGAAACTGATGGCGAAAAAGTTATCGGCTTAAAAATGGGATTAACCTCAGAGGCAAAAAGAAAGCAGATGAATCTAGATGCCCCTCTTTATGGTGTTCTGACAGATAAAATGGAAATTGAAAATAATGGAATTTATTCGATGAACGGGAAGATTCATCCAAAAGCTGAACCAGAAGTTGCTTTCATGTTCACAAAAGAATTAGACGCAACGATGACTTATGATGAGGTTTTTGCGGCAATTAAATGGGCCGCTCCTGCGATTGAAATTCTTGATTCTAGGTATAAGCAATTTAAATATTTTAGTATGGAAGATGTTATTTCTGATAATTCATCGTCTGCATATTTTATTGTCGGTGAGTCATTTGAAGTAAATTCCAAGGATGATTATTTTAATAAAAATCTAAACTTTTTTGTGAATGGGGAAATTGCTCATTCAGGAAATAGTAATGCGATATCGGATGATCCACTAAACTCTATTCTTGAGTTGGCCAGGCTAATGGATGCTCGCGGAAAAAAAGTTCCAGCAAATACAGTTATTCTTGCGGGAGCGGCAACTGCAGCAGTCGCATTAGGGCCAGGAATGACAATACGTTTGGAAATTGATGGAATGAAAAAAGTCGAATTTAAGGTTGAGGCGTAATATGTTTTCAAAAAATGATTTAACACTTGAAGCAGCGAGAAAGTTTGATTCAGGAGATTCATTAAATAAGTACCGTGAAAAATTTAATTTTCCAAAAGATGACCAGGGAAAAGAGTTACTTTATTTTACCGGGCACTCACTAGGCCTCATGCCGAAACAAACTCAAGAATATATGGATCATGAGCTCAATGCCTGGGCAAATCTTGGCGTTGAAGGTCATTTTAAAGGAAAGTTTCCTTGGATGCCTTATCATGAATTTCTGACGGAAAAGATGGCCACAATTGTGGGTGGAAAACCTAACGAAGTTGTTGTGATGAATTCATTAACGGTGAATTTGCACCTAATGCTTGTTTCATTTTATCGGCCGACAAAAGAGCGTTATAAAATTTTAATTGAAAACAATACTTTTCCAAGTGATAAGTACGCCGTTGACTCTCAAGCGCGTTTTCACGGACATGATCCAAGTGAAGCAATTATTCAATTCAATCCTAAGTCTCACGATATGGTTGTGAGTGCAGAAGAGATAGAACAAACTATTTTAGAAAATAAAGACAGTCTTGCACTTATCATGCTCGGTAATGTTAATTACTTATCTGGCCAGCTATTTGATTTTGAAAAAATTGTTAAACTTGCTCATGATAACAATATTATGGTTGGGTTTAACCTTGCGCATGGTGCGGGTAATATCGAATTAAAACTTCACGATTGGAACGTCGATTTCGCTGTTTGGTGTTCTTATAAATACTTAAACTCAGGGCCTGGTGGAATCGCAGGATGTTTTGTGCATGAAAATCATGGCTTTGACAAAGCTATCCCACGGTTTGAAGGTTGGTGGGGCCACGCTAAAGAATCACGCTTTAAAATGCCGGCAACTTTTGAACCGATTGGTGGCGCCGAAACTTGGCAATTAAGTAATCCTCCAATTTTTCAATTGGCAAGTTTAAGATCAAGTTTAGATTTGTTTGCCGAAGCTGGAATTTCTAACCTTCAAAAAAAGAGTCGTCACTTAACGAGTTATTTTAAATATCTTATTAATGAAAAATGTCAGGGGCGATTTCAAGTGATGACTCCAGAAGATTGTGGCGCCATGATTTGTGTGAATACGGGTGATCATGGGAAGCAATTAGTAGAAGACTTCATGGACAAAGGTGTTATTGCTGATTTTAGAGAGCCTAATATTTTAAGAGCGGCGCCAGTGCCAATGTATAACTCCTATGAAGACGTTTATCGCTTTGTCGAAATTATGGAAAAACATTAATGATTAAGACGACAAGAAAAATAACAATTTGTGGAGCTGGTTTAATCGGCCCCTATCTTGCGATTATGATGAGCAACCGTGGCTTTGAAGTCGAAGTTATTGAAAAACGTGATGATATTAGAAAAGCCACCGCAGAGTCAGGTCGCTCCATTAATCTCGTTATGACGAGCCGTGGAATTAATGCTCTTAAAAAAATTAAATTATGGGAAGAAGCGAAGAAAATTACGATGCCTGTTAGTGGGCGAATGATGCATTCTGTGACAGGGGAGCTTACCTATCAGCCTTATGGCGGTGAGGGAGATGTTAATTATTCAATTTCCAGAACGGAATTAAATCGCTTCCTTATTGATGAAGCCGAAAGAATTGGGGTGAAATTTATTTTTGGCACCAGTGTGATTAGTGTTGATCATAAAAATAAAGTTCTTATGCTCGAGTCAAAAAATGGAGAGAAGAGTTATCCTTACGAAGTGTTATTTGGAACCGATGGCGCTGGATCAGTCGTTCGAAAAAAAATATTATCTCTTCACAATGCTAAGGACCGAGTTGATTGGTTAGGTGTGGGGTATAAAGAATTATTTATGCCAACAACTGACGGGGGCAAACCACGAATTGATATAAATTCTCTTCATATTTGGCCTCGCGGAAAACATATGTTGATGGCGCTACCAAATCTAGATCAGTCTTTTACGATGACTTTGTATTTATCAAGTAAGGAAGGCGAAATAACTTTTGATCAACTTAATAATATCTCTGATGTTGAAAACTACTTCAAAACTTACCATCCTGATTCAATCGAGCACATGCCTAATTATCTTGAAGATTTTAAAATGAATAAAGCTTCAAAACTGGGAACTGTGCGTACGGATCATTGGTTTTATGAAGATCAAATGTGCCTTATTGGGGACGCTGCTCATGCGATTGTTCCGTTTTTTGGCCAAGGAACGAATGCGGGGCTAGAGGGGTGTGTCGTTTTCAATGATCTTTTTGATCAACATGAGTCTTGGGAGAGTTTATTTAGCGACTTTTTTCAGACTTACAAGAAAAATGCTGATGCGATCGCAACGATGGCGGAAGAAAATTATATTGAAATGAGTGAGAAGGTTGGTGATGAGAAGTTTCTTCGCAGAAAAAAACTCGAATCCTTTCTTCATGAGAAGTTACCAAGTAAGTTTTTAAATCGCTATATGATGGTAACTTATTCCAATATTCCGTACGCAAATGTATATGAAGTGGGAAAAATGCAAACGGAATTTTTAGATTCTTTAAACATTGAGAATAATGATTTTTCAAATATTGATCTTTTTAAAGTAGGGCAATTTTTAGATTCAGTTATTGTGGAAAAATTAAAAAAATAAATTACATTTCAAATAATTTTTTCAACTCATCATCTGGAGCGATTTCTCCACTGCGATAATTCATCAACTTTTTCCTCGTTTTATTTGTGTAATAGTGAAGATGAACAAGACATCCAAAGGTGTCGCTTATTTCCATTTTAGAAATAATAAAACCGGCCTTAAGTTTGGGAATTAAAACATTATTATTAGTTGCATTGTGACGGCTATAAATAAGTTGAAATCCCATTTCGCTTAAAATTTGAATATTCTTTTTTAGTAATGATGAATAAATTCCATTTCTTCGGTACTCTGGAAGTATTGCAGAATTGCACATGTAATAAGTTGTAGAGTTGTCCTGCCATCCAAAGCTCCATCCGACAAAATTTTCTTTTTTGTCAAAGACAGCTAAATTCATCTGAAAGGGTTGATCATAACAATTTTTTCCAAGTTCTTTGATTTTTCTATTTTCATCTTCAGATAAAAAATTTCTAAAATGTAGTGAATGATCTTGAGAAAAAACTGAATCGCGATGTTTTTCAAATAATGGAAAAAATTCTTTCTTGTCTAAGTTTTTGACAATGAAGTCATTGCCAATACTAAATTCGGGTTTCATGAATTTACTTCCTTGAAAAGTGATAGTTCAGTTTATCTCGAAGTGACTGTGGAAGAGCTGGTCTTTCAGATTTTGGAAGTAGGAAGGTTGTTAGATTGGAGATATCTTCGAAGATTTGATTTCGTTCTGCTGTTGCTTTTAAATATTTATGGCCAGATGATCCACCAGTCCCAATTTTTGTTCCCAGCATTCTTTTTGCTAGTTGAGCGTGACGATAACGCCATGTCGTAAAGTTTTCATCAAGAGTCATCAGGTTTTGTAAAAATCTAAAGGGTTGAAGCATTGTTGCTTCATTTCTATATAATAGAATAAAGAGTGCTGCTTGTACGCCTTTATGGGAGAGTTTCTTTTTTCCCTCCGATTTAAGCTGGCCATGAGTTTTGGAGTCCATTATTGCGTTAAACGTTTTTTGGGTTGATTTGAGGTTTAGTAGTTGGAGTTTCTTTTGCTCGGAGTTTAAAGTTGTGTTTTCTTCAATAATTTTTTTATCATTGTCGAGCATTTTTGTGACAGAGTTCTGGTATGAGTCCCAAAATTTAAAATTTCCGTCTTCTAAAAATGGAATTCTCTCTAGCCATTTCTCAACAAGGGCAAAGACTGATTTTTCTTTTGATATATTTTTGAGGCGATCTTGGTCCTCTTTACTTAATCTACCCATAAAGTTGTATTGTTTTGTATCTGGTCTTTGACTTTCATTTATACCAAGTCCGATTTCAATTTCTCGAAATTGAACGCTTTGGAAACCACTGGCAGGAACAAGGAGATCTCTGAATTCGAGAAAGTCCATTGGAGTCATGGTTTCTAGGACATCAATTTGGTTTAAAAGTAGTCCCTGTATTTTGTGAATTCGCTCAAGTTTTAGATTGCATTCTGCAAGTTGCTCATCTGTGAGGTTGCTTCCTGATAGATTGGCTTTGATAAATTTTATTTCATGGAGAATTTGCTTAAACCAGAGCTCATAAGCTTGATGAACGATAATAAAAAGCATTTCATCGTGAGCTTCTTTACCAAATTCGAGACTTTTTGGTTTTTGAGTTGAAAGAAGAGAGTTTATTTCTAAATAATCTCCATAATAAGTTTGTGTTTGATTTTCCTTCATGGGCCCATCCTGAATTTTCTATATTGTCTAAGCTAGGATAATGAAATTTGTTCACTTGTCGATGTAAAATGAGTTTCCACCTTAGGTGTTATTTTATGTTTAATTAGGCATTTTACGTATCTGATGGTAGGGATGCGTAAATTTAATTTTTAACGGAACTATTTTGAAGCCACCGAGTATCTTTTCAGACTATCTATCCTTAACTAAACCGAGACTTGCGATGTTAAATATCATTGCAGCCGCTTCGGGGATTTTGATGACAAGAAATATTGGTCGCCTCGAGTTTCACCTTGAGTCCATACTATATATTTCAATCCTAATTGCGGGAGCAGCTGCACTAAACTGTGTTTGGGAAGCGGAAGGTGATAGATTAATGGAGCGCACAAAAGACCGTGCAATCGCAACCGGTCGAATTTCTGTTCTTTCTGGCCTAGTTTTCGGTGCCCTCTTATCCCTATTAGGCTTATTGGGGCTTTATCTCAGGGTAAACCTTTTAACATTTCTATTGGGAGTTCTTTCGCTCGTTAGTTATGTATTGATTTACACACCGCTCAAAAGAAGAACTCATCTGGCCGTGTATGCAGGAGCAATCCCAGGAGCTTTACCTCCAGTTCTAGGCTACACCTCGATTATGAATGAACTTGATTCAATGGCCATTGCTTTGTTTGCTATTCTCTTTTTTTGGCAAATACCTCACTTCCTCGCAATTTCCATTTATCAATCTAGAGACTATGCAAAGGGTGGTGTTTTAGTTTACCCAAACGTGAAAAGCATGAGTGAGACCAGGTTTGTGATGGTGTTTTTTGCGCTACTTACTTGTGCTTCTGGGGTACTTCCATACTTTTTGGGCCAATCAGGGTTACCATTTTTAATTCTTGGTTTATTTTCCGGGTTTTATTTCGCTTACATGAACTCTACAAACATAAACCAAATCCTAGACAATAAGACTGAGTTGGATAAATGGGCGAAAAAATGTTTTTTTGCGTCAATTATATATCTACCCGTGCTCTTCGGTTTAATGATTGTTTTTTGATATATTTTAACTTAAAGAATTGTAATTTTTAGGATATAGTTGGCCGATTTTTGCACGGTGCACATTAATATAGGAAGCGATTATGTTATTTTTCGATTCAGCAAAAGCTGCAACTACAGATTTAGACCCAGTACAACAAATGTCTTTCTGGGACAGGATCCAACCGCCTGTAGATATCTCTGCAAACGGCCACAAGATTATGGACCTATTTAATTATACGACGTTTATGGTCATTTTCTTTTTTATTTTGGTTTGTATTGGAATCTTTGGATTTAGTTATTTTTACTCTCACAAGAGAAACAAAAAACCCTACTACACTTATGGAAATAAGAAATCCCATAAAAATGTTGGTCTTGCTTTTGGGATGGCCGTTTTCATCCTAATAGACTGCGCGATCACAATTCAATCGAACAATGACCTGGTTAATACATTCTTTAACTTTCCAAAAGGAGAAGAGGTTGTTCGTATTCAAGTAATGGCACAACAATGGCTTTGGAATATCCGTTACCCAGGTGCAGATAATGTGTTTAACACTGACGATGACGTCGTCACTATCAATGATTTAAGACTTCCAATTGATAAAAAAGTCGTTGTTCAAATGACTTCTAAGGACGTGATTCACTCTTTCTATCTGCCAAATGTTCGCCAGAAAAGAGACGCGATGCCAGGACGACTTTCTCGAATTTGGTTTGAGCTAAAAAAGACGGGAGAGTTTGATATTGCGTGTGCCGAAATGTGTGGAACTCATCACTATATTATGAAAGGGAAAATGATAGTATACACCCAAGATGAATATGATTCTTGGGTTAAACAAGCAAATCAGGTCGCACTTAGCGCCAATGATACTGAAGACCCGGACCTTTACTGGGGCTGGAAGTGGGAAGAGTAAAAATTTAAGTGAAGTAATTTGGAGAGATAAAAATGGCATTTTACGAGCAGCATATTCACGAAGCACCAAAAACGTTTTTGAAAAAATACGTTTTTTCGTTTGATCACAAAGTAATTGGAAAACAGTTTTTATGGTACGGAATCTTCTTCTTAGGAATTGGTGGTATCATGGCACTAATGATTCGCTGGGCACTTGCATTCCCAGGTGTCGCATTTCCAGTTTTTGGGAATTTCTTATTTCCTGAAACAGGTGGCGTGATCCCCCCTGATACTTATTCCATGCTGTTTACTTTGCATGGAACAATAATGATTTTTTATGCCATTACACCAATTCTTATTGGATGTTTTGGTAACTTTTGTATTCCATTGATGATTGGAGCAAGAGATATGGCATTCCCATCAGCAAATATGTTAAGTTTTTGGATTGCCGTTCTTTCCGGAGCGGTTTTGCTTGCTTCATTATTCACTCCTCTGGGTGGAGCAGCTGGTGGTTGGACAAGTTATCCAACACTCTCAACTCTGATCGGATCCCCTGGCGTTGGACAAACTCTTTGGACGCTGGCAATTTTTATCCTTGGTGTATCTTCAACAATGGGTGCAATTAATTATATCACCACAGTTATTACGCTTCGTGCTCCAGGTATGGGTTATTTCGATATGCCTCTAACTGTTTGGGGTTTGTGGCTGACAGCTATTTTGAATGCAATTTTCCTTCCTGTTTTGGGTGCTGGTTGTTTACTATTAATTTTTGACCGTGTTTTTGGTACTCACTTTTTCCTTGCCGGCGCAGCAGCGACCTCTGGAAATGGTGATCCAATTTTATTCCAACACGTATTCTGGATTTTCGGTCACCCTGAAGTTTATATTCTAATCCTACCTGCTTGGGGAATTGTATCTGACTTGCTCTCTTTCTTCTCAAGAAAGCCAGCATTTGGTGCGAAAGCAACAGCTCTATCGATGACATCGATCACAATTTTATCGACACTTGTATACGGACACCACATGTTTACAACGTCGATGAGTCCACTTTTAACTCAGTCATTTATGACATTGACGATGACAATTTCTATTCCATCAACAGTATTTTTCTTTAATTGGCTTGGAACCATCTGGAGAGGTTCAATTCGTTTTGACTCACCCATGTTATTTTCCCTAGGAGTTGTTTTCGTTTTTGGCCTTGGCGGTTTAACCGGCCTTTATTTAGGAACAGTAACAACCGACTTATATTTACACGATACATATTTTGTTGTTGGTCACTTTCATTACACGATGGCAGCATCAGTACTCCTTGGCGGGTTTGCAGGAATTTATTTTTGGATGCCAAAAATGTTTGGTGTCATGATGAACGAAGCGATTGCAAAAGTTCATTTTTGGATTACCATGCTTGGACTAAATGGTGTTTTCATGGGCATGCTTTTTGTTGGCTACGGTGGAATGCATAGACGGTTGTACAATCCATTCTGGTATGATTTTCTACAAAAGTTAATTCCAATTAATACATTCATCACCTGGTCAGCAATCCTTATGGGGTTTGGACAGTTCTTTTTTCTATATAACTTTATCCATGCTCTTCTTAAGGGCAAGAAAGCTGAAGATAATCCATGGAATGTTGGAACTCTTGAATGGACGATTCCTTCACCGGCTCCAAATTACAATTTTAAAGATATTCCTGTTGTTAAGTGTGGACCTCATGAACTAGGTAACCCTGCACTTCCAGAGGGAAGAGATTTTCAATATCAAACTGAAGAATTAGTGAAGGCATAATTAAAATGGAAAACCAGAAAGCGAAAAATATTCAAACAATACAGTCATCAATTACGATGACTGTATTGCTTGTCTCATTTTCAATGCTCTTTGGAACTTTATTTATGGGTTATATGGTTTATCGCGTACGAGCAACAGCTTGGCCTCCGATGGGAATGAATGATTTAAGTTTATTTTATCCATCAGTTAGCACGGTAGTGATTGCGCTAAGTAGTATTGCATTTTATTTTTTTGAACAACAAATCAACCTAAAAAAATTCTCGCCTGCAAGACTTTACCTGCTAAGCTCCCTATTTCTTGGTCTTGGCTTTTGCTTGTCCCAGGTTATGGTCTGGAAGGATTTGGCTTTAAGAGGAATTACCCAAGGTTCAGGAATTTTCGGTTCAATGATATATGGATTTACTTGGATTCATATTGCGCACGTCGCGGTTGGGGTAACTCTTCTTGTTTGGTTAGTGATTAAGTTTAAAAATGTATCGGTTTTAAATCATCAGGACTCTTTGAAAGCAAAAAACGTTGGAATGTTTTGGCACTTTCTAGGTCTAGTTTGGTTGTTAATGTATTTAATTTTATTTGTATTTTAATTTATTGAGGTAATTATGTTTAAAATTTTTCCTATCTTGATTTTAGCTTTAACGGCAGTAGGTTGCCGTGATAATCATTTTAAGACAGGCAAATATTTTGCTGGTGGAGTCTATGCATCAGCTGAACAACTTAATATTGGAAAAAGTGTTTACACTGAGTACTGTATGGCCTGCCACGGTGTCGATGGTAAGGGTAATGGTGTATCTTCTAAAGGTCTTGTTCCTCCTCCGCGAAACTTTACTCTTGGGCTTTATAAGTTTGGAAAAGTCGTTGCAGGAGAATTGCCTCATGACGGTGACATGATTCATATTATTCAACACGGTCTAAATGGTTCTGCAATGTTCCCTTGGGACATCTCTGATGATCAAGCAAATGCAGTATGGCAGTACATTAAAACATTCGCCCCTGATGTTTGGGAAGGGAAGGATAAAGAATTAGGAGAAGCTTTAGTTGCAAAAAATGATCCATTTGGATTGCCACGTAAAAGCTTTGCTATTCAAAAAGGTAAAGAAGTCTATCATGGTGTTGCTCAATGTCAGTCATGTCATAGAGCTTATGTAAGCAAACAAGAGTTGAGTGACATCAACTTTAAATACAACGAAGAAAGGCTTGCTGCTGATGACTTTGATGAGGATATGTACGATCTGAAACTTCAAGATTCGGATCACAACTATAGGTCTTTGCCACCAGATTTTACCTGGCACTGGGTAAGGTCAGCTCAATCAGTAGAAGATATTTATGTAAGGCTTCTTTCTGGTGTAAATGGATCTGGAATGCCTTCATGGAAAGATACAATTACTGATGAAGAAATTTGGGCCGTTAGTTACTATGTAAAGTCTCTAATGGATTTGAAAGACTCGAGGGAAAGAGAGACTTTTATAAATAGTATTGAACAAAGTAATAACGTGTTTGAAGGGAGTAGTAGAGCAAGTGGAAAATAGTATACCAAAAAACACAAACTTTATTCACTCTTTAGTTTCCAAAAAATCTTTTTGGTTGATTTTCTGTACCATTGCATTTGTTTTTCCTCTTTACAGGGCAATAAATAGAAATCTTCCAGAACCTCTTCCAAAATATTATAAGGCGCCTGCTTTCTCGATGACGACAGAAGATGGGCTTAATTTAAAAGAATCGGACATGAGAGGAAAAGTCTATCTCGCCAGTTTTTTCTTTTCTAATTGTCCCACTACATGTCCAAAGAATTTAAAACAAATCCAAAAAATTCAAAAAAGAGTTAAGGGATTAGGTGATAGAGTTGCACTGCTGTCTTTTTCTGTAGACCCTGAAAATGATACGCCTAAGGAACTATTCAAAGTTGCTAGAAAGTGGAAAGCCAATCCTTATGTTTGGAAATTCCTAACAGGAGATTTAGAGCACATAAAATCAGTACTTGTTAATGGTTATAAAGTACCTATTGGTGATAAAAAATTCTCAAAAAGTATCTATGATATTGCGCACTCTGAGAAGTTGGTCTTAGTTGATCAAAATGGATACATTCGTGGTTATTATAAAATGGAAAAAAATGATATAAATAGATTAATGATTGATCTTGGACTTCTAGCAAATAATGCATTTACGTCTAAGGACTCTTAAATTTTTGGAGCTTGAAAATGTCAGAAGGAACTCATAAAAGTCACACAAAAGAATATATGCTGGTTTTTTTAGCCTTAGCTGTTTTTACGGCTATTGAACTAGTTATTCCAGAGCTTAATATCTCATATGCCTCAAAGGCTTTTGGTTTGACTTTGTTCGCTTTTGCTAAAGCATTTTGCGTTGGTTATTTTTATATGCATTTGAACGAAGAAAAGCGCTGGCTAAAATTTATTGCAGTTATACCTGTCTCTGCATTTTTATATTTTATTGTTTTAGTTTTAGAAAGCACTTACAGATAAGAGAGAAATATAATGGAAAGTACTCAAAAAGAATCAAGCATTGTTTATAATTATGTAGAAAAAATTAAAAGTGAATACACGATGGCCCCAACGGTTCTTGTGACTGTCATACTGATTATCTCATTAGTTGTATTGAAAAAATTTATTTATATTTCAGATGATAAGAGAGATGATCAGTAATTTATTTAAGCAATTTGAAGGACAGTATTTTATCACCTTTTTTTATTTTATCTAATACCTCAAGCCCTCTAATCACCTTCGCGAAAACAGTATAATTTTTATCTAAATGTGGAAGAGTGCTAAGGGCAATATAGAACTGACTATCAGCACTGTTTTCTTCATGCCCAAGCCTTGCCATCGCAACACTGCCTTTCACATGTAACTCATCATTAAATTCGGCGTTAAGTTTTTTTCCACTGCCACCAACACCTGTTCCTGTAGGGTCACCAGCTTGAATAACAAAGTTTGGAATTACTCGGTGGAATTGAATTCCCGTATAAAAGTCACTTTGAATAAGCTGCTTGATTCTCTTTACCGTTATTGGGGCTTTGTCAGGTAAAAATTTCATATGTATTTCACCTCTTAAAGTAGAAAGTACGGCAATCTCTAAGTTAGAATTAGTGGAATCTGCTTTAGGGGAAACATCTTTTACTTTCTGGCAGCTAAAACATGATAAAATTAAAAGAAATAACAAAGTCCTCATACTCACCTCGGGTGACGTTAAAGATAAATTCTATACCGAAAAAAAAAATAAAAAAAAGATTTTTATATGTTGACAGAAACAGTCGGCTCCCTTAAATTGCATCTCACCTTGAAACAACGAAGTGTTGAAAAACACTACAAAGTTAACTGGGGGTGTAGCTCAGTTGGGAGAGCACTTGCCTTGCACGCAAGGGGTCGCAGGTTCGATTCCTGTCATCTCCACCAAGGGCATCTTTGACAATTTAGAAGTAGTAAAAAAATTCATCGGAGCAATCTGATGGACCAAGATGAGAAGGAAAAAGTCAGCATACTCTGTTATGTTTGGCGTAACTGAGGTTTCCCCTGTTGTTGTTACAAACGTTGAAGTACTACGGGAAATTACCAAACGCTAACTTTATTAAGTTAGATTCTCAGAAAATCAAATCCGATTTTATAAAATTTAAACGATTATACGTTTTAGCTTGGAGAGTTTGATCCTGGCTCAGAACGAACGCTGGCGGCGTGCTTAACACATGCAAGTCGAACGAGAAAGCCCTTCGGGGTGAGTAGAGTGGCGCACGGGTG
>JAURQB010000049.1 GCA_030836365.1 Bdellovibrionota bacterium
TCACCTAAGAGAAGATATTTGGACAAAGGCTTCTAATGGTGAATTCTCATTAAGTAAAGTATCTAAAGTATGCTCTAATATTATCAATGGGAAAGTTACAAATAAAAAAGATCTTAAACGATGTGCGGAAATCGCGAGTGATATGCCAAGTTCTTGCACTGAAGTCGTTCGTCAAAATCGCTCCGGACTTTTCCCCGTATCTGATTGTCATCAATTATCTAGCAATTTACTCCGAAGTAACCTGGAGACAGATTTTCTAGATTGCCCATCTGAGATTGATAACCACTTATTTATCAATGCACAAAGAATTGCATCAAACACGAAGCAACTACATACTAAGTATAAAAATAAGTCGTGTAAGAATATCCCATCTAAAGTTTACTCAAACATCAGCTTCGAATATGACTCAGAAAATTGGCCGCTAAATATATGTTACTTTGATCCGGCAGATGCAGATGATTTAAAAATTTGTACTCAAAACATAAATGGGCAAGACTGCGAAGCATATGATCCGAATGCACCTATGAACAGTGATCAGTCAGCAAAAAATATTTTAGAATCTATACTTAAAGAGTCGTTTAATGACGGAAAAAAGGTGGCTTGCCAATTTTTTGAAAAAGCTGAACTTGATAAGTATTTATATAGCTCTGGAAATAACTGCTTGGTCTATCATGAAAAGAAAAATTGTAATTTTTTGAACTGCCCTAAAACGATTTTGCTAAATGGTAAAAAAATCAGCGAAGTGAGTTTTTCAAAACGAGAATTAAGGTGCCTACCCTACATACCTGGAAATGATGAGGATAATGCAATATCTGAAAGTCGTGTAATTTCTGGAATAGTTAGGCGCATCTATGCGACGTCCAACAAGCTGACGTGTAAAATAATTCCAGAAAAAAAATATAACCCTATTTTTCTTGAATATAAGCAAGGATGCTTCATTTTAAGTCCTCAGGATTGTCAAAGCTATGCTTGCCGAAAAAGAATAATCTATAATCAAAAAGAGTTTTTAAATTTTGAGTATCAAGGAAAGCTTGGAGAAAATTATTTTGAAATATCCTCACAGGACAAAATTCATTCGATGAGTCGAAAGCTAAAGAAGGTTTTAAATTATGAAGAAGAGAAAATACTTTCTCTTACAAAAATGAAGTTATGGTTTAAAAATGGAAAAAAATTAATTCATGGCGTGGGATGCTTAGAGGATCTATACCCTGATTTTTTTATGAGGAATACATTTAACCAATGTGAGGCTACACCCTTTTTAATATCTGGAACTCATCAAAAAAATAGTACCGAATATGTATTTATAAATACAACTCTTGATTTAATTTCATACCCAAGATCTATCAGGTGGAACAATCTCTACAACGCATTAAAAATGTATCAACATATTCATCCTTATAAACTATGGGCTTTATATGGAATCAAATAATTCAACGAGATTCATCACTCTGTTTTTAATTGTATTAACATTGCATTCAGTGGTAACTCTGGCTCAGAAAGAAGTTAAAGAAAAAAAAGAATCTGTATTAAAAGAAATCATCTCTAAACAGGCGCTCTATAATATCAGATTCGTTTCCTTTGATTCAAGTTTTACAATATATCAAAAGCACACAGGAGACTTATTTTTGTCGACGAATTATTCAGTGAAAAAAATTCTTCATAGTGAACATAACACCCAATTTAGTGTCATAGGTGAAAGAACCTCAAAAAATATGATTATTAAAAAGAGATCCAACTACCACCAGGAGTTTAATCCAAACAAAGAGGATGAAATTTTTCATTTCCCTTACAACTTGGAAGGAGAAGTAAAACTCCTTGGAAAAGGAATCAAACCTCAACTGCATCAGCAAGGTAATTTTATCAGCTATTACATACCAACAAAAAAATCCATTATGATACATAAGCTAAGCTTACCAACAAAAACGTATACCATTTCAGTAAAAACTAGCGCGAATCCCTTTTTCCAACCGATTCTAAAAATGCAAAATGAGGAGAACATTATTTTATATGAACAAAACTCTTCTGGTTTGGGGGAAGTTTCAGTTCTCAACCTTGAAACCAAAGAAAAAACACTCCTTAAAAAATTAGGTGGCTACCAACAACGGCTTGAGATGTGTCTCACAAACAACAATCTGTATCTTTTTCAATCGGGATATATTGAATCGAAAACTCACCTAAGCTCTATTGTTCAATTCAACCCAGAAATGAAAACGGAAACCCCTCTTTACCAAGCAAAGTTAATTGATCTAGGTCAAATTGCCTGTAATACCGAAAAAAATCATATCTATTTCTTAAAAAACTTTGGGACAAAAGAAAAAAAATATTTTGATGTGGCAAAGCTGAACTTACAGGAAAAAACAGTGACCAGAATTACTCAAGAAGACTATATTACAAGTTTATACGAAATGGATGGTAGATTAATTGCCGTAAATGACGGTGTTCAAATGTTGCTGTATGGTCAAAATTCTCTAAAAAAAGATGGCATACCATCAATGAAGTAGCTTTTTTCTGATATCATTTAACGATGAAGTATTTTACCTTTCTTCTCATTTTTTCAATTTCTTCTGTGAGTGCAACTGGCATAACAGATGCGATCAAAAGAACTCTGGAGTTACAAAAAAATAATGAACTTCTTGAGGAGCTTAAACCTAATCTTTTAAAGATAGAATATTTTCTTCAATCTCCTCACGTCAAAAATCACAAAACGATAATCATGACAGAATTTATTAATTATTCTTTAAAAAACCCTATTGCTAAAGATTTTAATCGTTACCCCTTCCAGGAAAGCTCAATAAAAAGTGAAGTTGATATCATCGAAAAAAAACTAGATAAGATGTCCCCAGCTTCAAAACTACTAGCAAGTCGAATTGTTAATGAAATGAAATTTCATATTCAACAAAAAGACTTTGCTAAGTATCTCAAGAGAATAAAAAAGTCTTACTATTTCACTTCAAAAAACCTAAAACTAATTGATAAAAAAATGAGATACCTAGAACCCTGGTATAATTTATTTTTGCAATCATCGATAAAAGATATAAATAATCTTTCTCTTAGCCACACGAAGAATTTTATCTCCCACTTTGGTAAATCAGTAGAGTTTTTACTTAACTCAAAAATTAATATCTCTCCTGATCAAAAATTAGTAACATTTTCACCAGCAACAAGTGTAACTGAAGCCCAAACAATTGAAAAAAAGTTAGAAGTACTTATTAATGAAACAAGTGAAAAAGTAGAAGCCCTAGAGCAGACAAAGCTAGATGACAACCCAACTAACTCGTCCAAAGTATGGGCACCTAAAAATATTGAAATGACCAAAATGGAAAAATTTATCAACCTCAATAATTTGAAAAGCTACCCAAAGCCATCACCCAATTACATTGCTCCAATAGAGCTTCCTATCCCGATGAATGATTGGTGAATTCATTCATTTAAAAATCAGACTTTTTCTTTAGTTTTTTGAGATTTTCCTCGTTAAAATATGCTATACCACCTTGCATTAAGCCAAATAAAACCAGAGGAATCCGATGGCGTTATCCAAAAAGCCCTACAAAGGCTGCAGAGACTTATTTCCAAAAGAAAAAAGAGAACAAAACTTTCTTTTTGACACAATGCACTTGGCTGCAAAACAGTTCGGATATGAGCCCTATGACGGCCCAATGCTGGAGGAAGTAGAACTTTATCGCGCCAAATCTGGCCAAGAGCTAATCAACGATCAAATTTATAGCTTCACTGATCGTGGAAAAAGAGAAGTGGCCATTAGACCAGAAATGACTCCAACAGTGGCTAGAATGGTTGCAGGAGTTCACCGAGAAATACCAAAGCCGATTCGATGGTACTCAATTCCAAACCTGATGCGCTATGAGCGTCCCCAAAAAGGCCGATTAAGAGAACATTGGCAATTCAATGTAGATATTTTTGGGCCTGATAGCATTTACCACGAAATTGAAATCCTTCAAGTCGCCATCAATTTATTCAACAAGTTTGGCGCTAATGAAAATCAATTTGGCATCCAGATTAATAATCGCGCATTTGTTGATTTCTTTTTCAACAAAACGTTGGGACTCGATCAAGATAAAGCCTACGCACTTTATAAATTAGTCGATCGGTATACAAAATTAAAACCAGAGGCATTTGAAGAACAACTTAATGAAATCGGACTGAACAATGAAGGTTCAGAGCAGTTCAAAAAATATTTAGACATAGACTCAATTGATAAGTTTAAATCCTTTGCTGGTGAAATAAGTTTTTCATCTGAAAAATGGGATTTTGAAAACTTTTTTACAACGTTAGAAAAACTTAATCTTTTAAATTACGTCGAATTTAATGCATCAATTGTCCGGGGACTTGATTACTACACAGGACTAGTTTTTGAAATATTTGACAAGCACCCTGAAAATCGCCGGGCCCTTTGTGGAGGTGGCGCATATGCTGGCTTAATGAGCATATTTGGGGAAGAAAAACTTCCTGGTGTTGGTTTTGGATTAGGAGATGTAACTCTTAAAGACTTTCTTGAAGTTCACAATCTAATGCCAGATTTCTCTACACCCCAACATGATCTATATGTAGCCGCTGAAGATGACAATCTAGAAATTGATATTTTAAACCTCTCAACAAATCTTAGAAATCTTGGATTAAATATTTGCCATCATACTGCAAAAGCAAAGTTTAAAAAAATTATTCAGGCTGCCGCAAAATCTGGTTCTGGAGCAGTTGGCATTCTACAAAGTCATGAAAATCAAACTCAAATCAAAATAAAAAATTTAAATAACAACACTACAGAAACATTTAAATTAAGTGAGTCTGAAAAAATTAAACTGTTTATCCTCGAAAAGTAAGGTACGAAAAAATGTCACAAAAAGAACTCTCCACAACATATTCATCAAACGAAACTGAAAAAAAATGGTACCCGCATTGGGAGTCTAATGGTTATTTTAAACCGAAAGAAGGAAAAACTGGTGAGAGCTATTGTATTATCATGCCACCACCAAATGTAACCGGACAATTACATATGGGCCATGCACTTGACGTGACAACACAAGATGCGCTCATTCGTTTTAAAAGAATGAAAGGTTATAAAACGTTATATCTTCCAGGAATGGATCACGCTGGGATTGCGACACAAGCAGTTGTTGAGAAGATGCTTGATGGTGAAGGTACTTCTAGACATGATTTAGGGCGAGATAAATTCTTGGAGAAAACTTGGGAATGGAAAGAAAAATATGGCGGCGTTATTCTTAATCAACAAAGAAAACTTGGTGCTAGCCCAGATTGGGACTATTCACTTTTCACAATGGACCCTGATAGTAATGAAGCGGTAAAAAAAGTTTTCGTTGATCTTTATAATGAAGGCTTAATCTATCAAAGTGATTATATTGTAAATTGGGATCCCGTTCTAGAGTCCGCGATCAGTGATGCGGAAGTTGAATACAAAGAGGTTAAAGGTAATTTTTATCATCTGCTCTATCCTGTCGTTGGTAGTGATGAGAAACTCGAAATTGCAACAACCAGACCTGAAACAATGTTAGGTGATACTGCGGTTTGTGTGCACCCTGAAGACGAAAGGTTTAAACATCTAATCGGTAAAAAAGCGATCGTGCCTCTGTGTAACAGAGAAGTACCAATTATCGCAGATGAGCATGTTGATATGGAACTTGGTACAGGCTGCTTAAAAGTAACTCCAGGGCATGACTTTAACGACTTTGAAATTGGTAAACGTCATGACCTAGAAATTATTAATATTCTTAATAAAGACGGAACACTTAATGAACATGGGCTAGAGTGGAAAGGACAAACTTGTTCTAAGGCACGAGCTTCACTTGTTGAAAAACTAGAGCGAGAGGAAATACTGGTTAAAACAGTAGAGCACGTTCATCAAGTAGGTCATGGTGATAGATCAAAATCTATTATCGAACCAATAGTTAGTAAACAATGGTTTCTCAATATTATGGATATGGCCGCGGAAAGTGTAAAAGCGGTTGAGAATGATGTAACTACTTTTTGGCCAAAACAATGGGAAAATACTTATTTTTCATGGCTAAGAAATCCACGAAACTGGTGTGTTTCTCGTCAGCTTTGGTGGGGCCATCAAATTCCTGTTTTTTACTGTTCAGACTGTGGACATCAGTGGGCCGATGCAGGACAACCGAGTGAATGTCCAAAATGTCAGTCAAAAAATATTTATCAAGACCCAGATGTACTTGATACGTGGTTTAGCTCAGGCCTTTGGCCAATGAGCACTTTGGGTTGGCCAAATGAAGAGCGCATGAAAGAAAAAGGCTTTGATGATTTTTTTCCAACAAGCTGTCTTGTGACCGGCCATGACATTATTTTCTTTTGGGTCGCACGAATGATGATGTTCGCCCAAAAAATAACAAATAAGATTCCATTTCACCACGTTTACATACACGCGATCGTTCGTGATAAACAGGGACGAAAAATGAGTAAATCTCTTGGAAATGGAATTGATCCACTAGAAGTGATTGAGCAATATGGAGCAGACGCTCTCAGATACACACTCGCTGCAGGCTCCGGTTATAACAGAGACTTAAACCTCGACCCTGCTGTGATTGAATCAAACAGAAACTTCATTAATAAAATTTGGAACGCGTTTAGGTTTATATACCCGTATCTAGAAAATGCGCCAAATGAACTACCAAAAAAATCCGATTTATCTCATCAAGAAAAATGGATCTTATCAGAATTAAATACCGTTATTAAAAATGTTAATCTTTCCATGGAACAGTACCGTTTTGATGATTCATGCTCTGAAATATATAGCTTTGTTTACGATAAATTTTGCAGCTGGTTTATTGAGCTCTCCAAAAAAGTTCTTAATGGTGATGACGAGAACCTAAAAAATAATCGAGCTGCCGTATTAAAATATAGCTTCAGAGAACTTACTAAGATTCTTCACCCTTTTGCTCCTTTTATCACAGAAGAGCTATGGACATATTTAAAGAATCAAAACGAAGATCTTTTGATTGTCAGCGACTTTCCTGAATATAAAGAAAATTTAAATTTTAGCTCTGATCAAATTCAAATGAATTATTTCATTCAATTAATTAGTGGATCACGAAACCTTCGCTCAAGTGTTGGGCTCTCTCCCAAAGAGAAAATCTCTCTTGAAGTTTTTTCTGATAAACCTGATGTTCGAACTTATTTCAATGAGCAAAATGATTTCATTTTAGAAATGGCAAATGCAACCTCTCTAAAAGTTTCTAACCTAACAGCTTCTAGGCCAGAAAAATCATTAGTACTTGCGACAGAAAACTTTGAATTATTTATTCCCGTCAGTGGCGTCATTGACTTAGATCAGCAAATTAATCGACTGAAAAAAGATCTTGAGAAAACCACAAAAGAATTAATGAAAGTTGAAAAAAAATTAAATAACCCCAAGTTTATGGCCAGTGCACCATCAGACATTGTCGCGGGAGTTAAAGAGGATCAACAAAACTTATTGAGTAAATCTGAAGCTCTAAAAAAGAGTATTCAGCAGTTCTCATAAAAAGACTTCAAGCCATTAATTTGTGGCACTGAAAGTTAGCCAAGCAAGCAATATTTCAATTGTTTAAAACTACTTTTTGCCTACCTGTGCTCGAAAATAGGCATTAATGCTAAAATTCAAGGTACGATGAAAAGTATACTAATTTTGGTAATTACCCTAATTTCGAAAAGTTTATATAGCGCAAGTGTGCCACCTGTTGCTCCCGAGGGTTGTGAAACAATCCGAGTAACAGCGTTGGGAGGTGAAACTAGCAGCTTTAATGCCAGGAATAGGATATATCGATACCCCGAAGGCTCCATTAATGCCGCGGGTACCTCAGAGGGAAACCATGGTTTGGACTTAGTGCCCTTTTATGATGCAGATGATCCTTCTGGTTCAAAATTATACGTTAATTATGGAAGTACAGATAAAATTGATTGTTTCATTTTAGAAGAAAATATTTCTAATACTGCGACTAACTTAAAAGACGAAGACGGAAATGACATCACAATTAATGACACTGAAAATTTAGAGGTTTTAGAAGAAGATACACTAGAAGTTAATATTGAGAGTGAGGACTTTGAGTTTGTGGTTGTGACCGATGGCGACGGTAATGCTGTAAAAGATGATGAAGATAATATTACAGCAAAAAGCCAAGACTGCTTTGAGGGCACAAGCGATAATTCTGGTTGTACTGACTCTGAAAGCAATCGCGCTCAAATCTTTGACTTACTCAATCAAATGGGAACAGCCACACCTGCGGAGGAATAGGAATAGAAATGGAGTACCTGACCAACAATAAAGGAATGACTCTTATCGAGGTGACCATTGCAGGAGCAATGATGGCACTGCTTGGACTTGCCTCGATGAAGCTTGCTGAAAACAATGCAAAAACTCAGAAGAAAATGAATTTTTCTACACAAATGAACCAACTCGATTTTCAAATGAATCTTCAATTGAGAAAAAGTGGATCTTGCTTTAATACTCTCGAACAAAATCAAAATATGACCGAACATAAATACTCTGGTGGTGTTGACACCGAAACCTCTGATTGTGCCACTCAAGGAGATCAGCTAGATAACATTTATAATAATAGAGGTGATGTCTTTATTACCAAAGGAGAGACATACGGCACAGGTTCGGGTGCCGCATATACGGTCAATGATATTCGAATAATTAAACCTTCGATCCTAAGACTTGATAATGGTAACGAAATCAATGATGATGGGAATCAAGTTGGTCAAGGGAATGCGACTATTTGTGTACAGCTACAGCTAGTGGGAACACAGACATATGGAAGAAGGTCCATTTGGCTAACCGAAACTTTTCAATTTACAGGGATAAGTAATGCTGGAGAAAAAACAATCACAAGCTGCTCCGCTGAGCAAATTGCAAATATTGAGGACGCATGTAAGGCTCTTGGCGGAACTTTAAATGATAAAGGCGCTTGTCGGCGACTGAATGTAGGTCAAGCAGATGATTTTACTCCTGATAACCTTAATGATTTTCAAGATAAAAATATTACAGATGCAGCCATCAATGCTCTAGGAAATATGGGAATTGGTGATAATCTTCACGTATGTGGAGACATAACGGTTGGCAATAAAACCTCTGGAAGTTTTCCTTCAGGCGGAGATATGTCTGGTTGCCAACCCTCAACTGTATTTGCAAGTAATTTAATTGCTGATTCTATTGGTGCAAAATCTGCTGCTTTCAGAGATTTATCCGTTAGTGGTAACTTGACCCTAACAGGAAATATTAATGGACGTAATATTAACGCTCAAGGTGACTTAGCAGTCCTTGGTAAATCTGTTTTCACTGGAAATGCTAAATTTGAAGGTCCAATTAAAAGTTCGGGAATTGACAATGGCACAAAGAATCTGAGGACTGGAAGTATTTATGTCGACGAAAAATCCATTCTTCCAGGAAAGGATGGAAGCTTGATGATCAATTCAAAAATTAGGGGCTTAAATCACGAAAATGGAAATATGGATTATCTAGTCACACTTGATTGGGTTAATAACTGGCTAGTTTCTAAGATGAGTGATGATGATATAAACAGCTTTCTAAATGCGTTATTTACTACGATTAATAATGATGAACAATGGAGTAGCGAAAATACAGTACAAACAATAACTAACTTTGTTCAAAAAAAACTTACTTTAACTAATAACAACAATGACGATGGAAATCTTTTAGGCTACATGACTGGCGCAGCTCTTGCGTCAAAGCAAGCTGCAGGAGACTTTGACGCAGGCCAAGAGTATTGTTCACCTGGCTACAGTGTCGCTCACGTAGAGATCGATTCGACTGATGACCCGGGAACTCTTCCTGCTAAACTTAAATACTACTGCCGTTCAAATGCAGACACAGGAGGTGATAAAAAATATTTTGTAAGAGTAGTTGGAGATGAACTCACAAAATTTATGTACTCACAGGTCGCTGGAATGCAAGATTGCAATATTGACACAGATGAAATTTCAATTGGTGCTTATTGCTTTAAAAGAGTTCAATTTTGCAAAATGAACGACACTGCCACAACAAACATTTGTAAAAATAATTTTTATTATGATGGAGACGATACCTACTATGGAGGTACCGCTGCTGGTCAAGCAGGTGGTTGGAATCTTCCCTTACCTACTGGTGGATCGTTTAGCTGGTCTTGGACTGGAACACATTGCCCTGTAATAAAAAAGTCCAGTTTACTTCAATCGGATAGTGATATATACGTTTTACCATCTGAGTCATCACAGTTTGGAACAGGTGCAGCGACATCTTTCGGAACTGAAGGAGATGAAAGATATCAGTACCCTAAAAATGGACAATCAATTGTTGTAATGTCGAGTGTTGGTATCCCTTTTTTAGCTGCCGGTGCTCTAGGCAGCATAAACCAAAGTACAGCGAAGACTGCTGATGCCAAAAATGCGGGCCCTCACGATTTTCATAAAAATTTATCATCATTGAGCCTCTGCACATTCAATATTCAAAATCTTTTTGATATTGCAATTCCAAGGTCATCATACCTTAAGAATTTATATGATTTAGTCATTCCACAGTCGAACGCAAGTGCGACATTCACGGTTGAGCCTGGATTTGACCCCCTATCCAGGCTCAATAATTATTGGAACCCTTTTGCTATTTATCAAAGAATTAAATAATTTTTTTATTACTAAAATTAATTGAGAAGTATATAA
>JAURQB010000050.1 GCA_030836365.1 Bdellovibrionota bacterium
AGCTCTCTACCGGCCAAGAGCTAAGTATTAATGTCATCGAAATTTCTTCAAAAAACCCAGGGCCAATTGTTTATATCCAATCTTCCGTGCATGGGGCCGAGGTGCAGGGAAATCTTGTCATCTTCAAGCTCATTGAATTTTTTAAACAAAACGAATTTAATGGAAAAATCATCCTCGTTCCAAACGCCAACCCCTATGGAGGCTTACAAAAGTCTGGGCCTTACACTCAAGGCCGCTTTAACCCCGTTACGGGTAATAATTATAATCGAAATTACACAGACCTATTTTCAATTCCAGAGTTCGCTGATCGCTTAAAACTTTTTATTGAAAAAAATCATCAAGATGACAAAATTAGAGAAAGTTTCAAATTATTGATAAAAGAGTGCATTGATCACTTAATTGAACAAAAGCGCCCTTACGGCCTAAATGAGGATTTTTATTTAAATATCCTCCTTCAAAAAATGGCAGCAGAAGCCGACATCTGCCTCGATTTACACACAGGCCCTGTTGCGTGTGAATACCTATACTCTAACTCCTCTCAAAAAAATGAAGTTCGTAAAATGTTCCCTTTTGAGTTTGTTTTAGATATCCCAGAGGAGTTTGCCGGCGCGATGGATGAGGCTTTTTTTATCAATTATACCCACGCCAACAAACACCTTTCAAAAAAAGGAGCGGCGCCACTTCAATGCTCAAGCTATACCGTTGAGCTTGGAAGCGAAGAGCTTATTTCAACTATTGAATCAAATAAATATCTAAATAAAATACTGTTCTTCCTCACGAAAAAAGGACTTCTTGCGACTCCTCCGCTTAAAACACCCTTAGCTCAACCTCAAAAATATATTGAACTCAAAAGTTATAAAACCTATTACGCTCCAGTTGGTGGACATATTGAATATTTCGCCGTGCCAGGAAAAAAGATTTCAACAGGCGAAACACTGGCAAGAATTTATGCTCCATCTTTTGATGAAAATGGATTTAACACTCATGACATCAAGGCCGTATCTGAGGCGTACGTCATCAACTATCAATATACGGCAACAGTTCATGAAGGAATGGAGCTCTATCAAGTTGGTGAAAATCCAACGTATATTGATTTTTAATATTCACTCCAGAATTTGAGAAAAATCATCACTACTATCTTTTATAGACAATAGAAAAGATGCACCCTAAAATTTGACTCAACATCTATACTTTTAAAAGGTGATTGTTTTGACAGATTTAAGAAGTAAAACCTTTGTTCCATTTTTTTTCACGATGGGGCTAGGCGCTTTCAATGATAATTTATTTAAAAGTGCGATCGCTATTTTTCTGACCTACAATTTACCTAAAAGTGAGGCAAACTTCCTTGTTCAACTCTCTGCGGGACTATTTATTCTTCCCTTCTTTTTAGTATCAGGAATTAGCGGACAGATTTGTGACAAATATGAAAAGTCCTCCCTCATGAAAAAAATTAAAATAATGGAAATAGTTATTATGAGTGTAGGCGCTTACGGTTTTATAAAAGCAGATATAAATGTACTTTTGACCACACTTTTTTTTATGGGTGCCCAATCGACTTTATTTGGGCCGGTCAAATACAGTATTCTACCACAACACCTGACTGGTAAGTTTTTATTAAAGGGAAATGCTTACACCAGTATGGGAACATTTATCTTCATCTTAATGGGGACTATTTTAGGTGGCATCCTTGTTTCAAAAGAAGTTACACTAAATTTTAAGTATTTTGCCATATCTTTTGCGATTATCTTTTTTGCCATAGCAGGTTTTTTCTCCAGTATATTTATTCCTGAAGCTACTGCAGCAAACCCTAAGCAAGAGATTGGCTACAATATATTTAAACAAACCTACAAAACTCTAAAACTTGCTCACTTTAGCAAACAAACACGAGAATCAATTTATGGCATCAGCTGGTTTTGGTTTTTTGGCTTCTTTTTCATGGCCTCACTCCCCATTTTTTGTCGTGATATCATTAAGGGCAGCGAAATAATCGCCACTATCTATCTCGCTTTAATTTCAATTGGAATGGGTACAGGCTCAATCATCGGAAACTCCCTAACGAAGGGAAATCTTCGAATGGGTATCGTTGGTATATCTGGTGTTTTGTTGAGTGTTTTTGCCATCCTATTTTCAACTATTAACAGCACAAATGGATCAACTCTAAAAAATCTAAATGACCTAATCCTTCAATCAAACTTTATCCTCTCCTCAACTTATCTTTTATTTGTTGGTATTTTTGGTGGTTTATTAATCGTCCCTCTCTATACCCAATTACAAATTTCTGTTCCCGATCAAGACCGCTCAAAATTTATTGCTAGCAACAACATCATGAATGCACTTTTCATGGTTCTTGCTGCGATTTTTTCGATGATTCTTCTCAGATTTAATTTAAAGATTAATCAAATTTTCATCATTGTGGGCCTGTTAAATGGTTTTTATTTTCTGGCGTATATATACCGAAACCCACGTGACTTTTACTTAAGTTTTTTTGATCTTTTAATAAGGAGTATCTACAAAGTTGAAATTGAAGGAATAGAGAATCTAAAACAGAAAGGCCCGTCAATATTAGCGGCAAATCATATCTCCTTTATTGATCCACTTCTTCTTTGCGTAGTAGCAAATAGAGCTCCTATTTTTATCATGGACCAAGCTTATTTTGATTTAAAGCTCCTTCAATGGTTTTATACTTCAGCTCAAGCAATACCAATTACCCCAAAAAAAATATGTCCCGATGGCCTAGAAAAAGCAATAAACGCCACCATTGAGCAGCTTCGCCGAGATGAAATGATTGCCATATTCCCTGAAGGATTCATCACAAAAACAGGGGAAATTATCCAATTCAAAGATGGAATAAAAAGACTTGGCGAAGCTGTTCCAGAATTAACGCTGTATCCCGTTGCGATAAGTGGAATGTGGGGAAGTTGGTTTTCGCGACATATTGACGGCAAGGCAATGAATGGCCTCCCAAGAAGAAGGTCTTTTCGCACAAAAATAAAAATTTCTGTTGGAAAGCCCATCAAAGGGCCAGACATAATCCCGGAGAAAGTGCAAGATGAGGTCGAAAAACTAAGAGGCGACAGACTTTGAGAACCGTAACTTTATTGCTGACAATTATACCTTTTTTTAGCCACCTATATGCAAAAGAGATCACAACTAAATGTATTGCGCATAGAGGCAATAATAAATATCACCTGGAAAACTCAATCTCATCTGTCAAATCAGCTGCAGCAGTTGAGTCCGATGGCGTTGAAATAGATGTTCGTCACACTAAGGATGGCCACGCTATATTAATGCATGACTCAACCCTATCACGAGTAGCAAAAAGCAGACCTGGAAAAACGTGTCCACTAGAGGAAAAAGTTAAAAACTTAAACATTATCGATATCAGAACCAATTGCCTGTTAAAAAATAATGAAAATATTCCCTTATTGATTGAAGCATTAGAGTCAATAAGCCTCAGCTCAATCGACTGGTTTATTGAGCTCAAGGACTCACCAAACCAGAACACCATCGAAATTATCAACTCCTATATTCCAGAATTCCAATCAAAAAAAATTATTAGTTTTCGTCGTAAAATTTTAAAAAAAACAAAAGCATTTTTCAAAAAAATAGAGAATATGAGCAGTATCGAGTTATTTAAGCTTTACAGATTTTATTGGTTTCACCAAAAAGAATTTCATGCAGATGTCAAATTCACCAAATTTAACTTGAAAAAACTTTTAAATAATAAAGAAAAGGTAAAAAAGGCAATTTGGACGATTGACGGTAGTAAAAAATTAGAGCGTGCTCTTAAACTTAATGTCGACTATGTAACAACTAATGATCCCGAGCTTTGTTTATTCCTTAAAGGCAGAATAAACAAAATCCTTAGAGCGGATAATTACCTCTCCACTATCTAGAATATCTAATTTTTTTTCTATTATTGCGCCCCCACGATAGGTGAAAACCCCATATATCTCATGCTTGAGGCTACTGACGGGAAGTCTTATTCTATTTCGTGGCAAATGCATAACCCCTTTTAAACTTCCCTTATAAATAACTCTACCACCCGGCATTTCATAAACGGAAATCATCACATTTCCATGGAGGCTTTCTTCAAGCTTCCCAAGCACGACGAGATCAACTGTATCTCGTATATCCATAATATTTGGAAGGGCTTTCATCACCGTCTCAAATGATTGTTGTCGTTTTCTCTCTGAAAAAGAATCATTAAGAACCTGCTTATTCCCCGTTTCCGGCTGTTTAATACAAGACAAAAACAAAGAATTAAAACCAATAATTAAAATCATTAATCGAATAAGCATTTTAATATCACTCCATCATCTTCAATAGGCCCATTTAATGAGTTTAGTCTTCGCCTATTTCCAAAAATGTCTTTTCTAAAATAATATAATTGGGAGTAAGGGTCATCATCACTCATATTTAAGAAACTCTCATCCGCAAATTTTTTACCAATCAATGCGTTGAATGTAATTTCACTTCCCGTTTTATCGATGGGATATTTTTTATAAAACACATAATCACTTGACGGCACTTCTTGAAAAGCACAGTCGTTACCAGTATAAAAGCTTAAAACATCCTCAAAACCTGTAAATTTAAGGGTATTATTTTCAGAATATGTTTTTCCAGTGTCTCCGTTACTATAATCTAAAAATTGAACAACATGATTGTCATAAAAACTTTTCAGAGGACTTATAAAGCTAAGTTTATTAATTCTTGATTCATAATTAAGAGGACGCTGACCAGAAAGTAATGTGTTATTGCTAGCTAAATTTGTTAGATCATAACGAGCCACTGTACTTTCTTCAGGTTCATTAAAAAACTCTCGAGGATTATCTGGCATGTAAAATTTTTCAGGTTTATATTGCATAAAAAACTTATCTGGGAAATGAAGCACATTCCTTTCAAATACGTGCCTTCCATAAAAAGGGCCTGTGAAAAAGTATCGATGATCAGAAGAGTCTTTAAATAAACAGCATTTTTCAAACTCATCATCAAGGTAAAAGAAATTTCCCAGCCAATAATTTCGCCAATAAGAATTTTTTAAATACAATTGAGAGTTATAAAAAATATTATTAAATACCGCCCCAACGTAGTCCCCCTCCCCATTCCCAGACGTGGCCAACCCGCTTCGATTAAATAAATTAGCCTCTACGCGTAATCCCGCTTCTTGACCACCATCAACATGATCTCCCTTTAGCTCATTTTCAATATTGATAGCGACTCCTGGAGAGCAATCTAAATCATGTGTGAATTTATTTCTAAAGATAAGTCCATTAATGTTTTTAAAATCTAGCAATGCATCTTCACTATCAGGCGTCTTTGAGCAATAAGTATTAAACGTGGAATTGGTAAGGGTAGTTAGTTTATTTTCGCATCCTCGCGGTGAGCAAAATCCTTGCACGCATTTATAATCAGCGCCTTCTCCACATTTCTGAGCAAATCGATCTTCCTCAATTTCAAAATTGCTAGAACATGCCTCTGTACAATAAAAGAATGTTGGATGACATGTATCTGACTTGCAATCAGTATTATCAGTGCATGATTGATAAAGTTCACAACTACCACTACCTTCACAACTTTTAATTTTTGAAGAAGCTAGATAATAACATTGTTTCAAATATGAATAATCTCCCACGTCAAGATGCCCTACTCCAACATCTACCTTATCGGCGACAGGATCATTAAATAATACAAAATCCTCTTTAGTTAAAAAGTTTTTGATATTATTAAATGAGTAATCTTTTCCTGAGTAATCATCCAACGAAACACCTAGAGAATAATAAGGAAAAATTAAATCACCTACACCGAACATCTTAATATTTTCCGTATAATCATTAATGGGGTCTTGGTAAACTCGGTCCAGAGAGCCTCCCACACTTAGGAATATCTCATTTTCAAAAATGAGCGGAAATGGATTATCTCCTTGATAAACAAGCTTGGAGCCGCCGTTGTCAAAATTGAAAACTGTATTTTGAGAGCTTAGCACCTTCTCTAATTCAAGAGCATAAGGTTTTTTATTTCCACTTAGGACATCCTCGTAGAGCACATCAAAGCTGCGATTATTATTAAAGTATATTCCATCAATTTCTTGATAA
>JAURQB010000051.1 GCA_030836365.1 Bdellovibrionota bacterium
ATGAGCGAAAATAGCGGCCCTCACCCACATGCCATTTCGCTGCTGTCGCCAGTACATGACGCGAGGATCTCGATGGAGAAAATCAATACGCGGATCAATTTCCTCTCTCTTCGGCATTGGATGCATCAAAATACTTTCTTTTGGCATTTTATATAGATCATCTAGAGTAAATAAATAATCTGTTTTTACTTCCCCTATACCACCATGTTCATCTTGAATACGGGTCATATAAACGACATCTAATTCATGCACATAATCGCTCAATGGGCCATGAAGGCACTTAAAATTTACACCAAGAGACGTCAAGTAATTTTTTGTTCCTTCATCTAAGGACAATTCCTCGGGTGAGATAAAAGACAATTTTATATTCTTGAAAAGCGATAATATTTTCGCCAGGCTATGAACGGTACGTCCCCGCAAGCAATCACCAACAAAACCAATATGCAGGCCATCAACTTGCCCATCAAAGCTCTCTTTAATGGTGTGATAATCAAGTAGTGACTGTGTGGGGTGCTGACTAACGCCGCTTCCCGCATTTATAACAGGTATCTCTCTATCACTGTGGCGAAGGGCCCAGACAGCAAATAGATCAAACACGTCACTAGGATGACGGCAAACGACAGAGTCAAAATAACTAGAAAGAGTCCGAAGTGCATCTTTATCAGATTCGCCTTTAACACTTGAGGAGGTTTGCATAGAGCGAACTTCTTCATGCCTTAGACCGACCATTGAAGCCGCCGAACTAAAAGATAAAAATGTACGACTACTCGGTTGATGAAAGTAAAGTAAAGAAGACTTGCCTTTGAGAAGACTCTGCATCCACTGGGGTTGCGCCTTCCAGTTTTTTTTGATGACCTTTGCCATTTGAGATATTTTGTCGATGAATTGAATATCAAAAAACTCAGAACGCACAAGATGAAACGGCTCTCCGTTGGGAAGACTACATATTTTTTTAAGCTCAGCTTCTTCAAGCTTTAGAAAATCTTGAAAATGTGCACGATCATGTGCCGAGCAAAGTTCACTTCTTCCCCAGAATATTTTGTCCATCAGTCACCTTTAATTACTAGTAAACCTGAAATAATACGTAAGGTTGAACGACAACAAAGTTAGCAAAAAACTTATTTTTGTCTGCACTAAATTTGGCTTCATCCGTCTCGTCCGCTTTTATTATTTGTCCTTGATCAAGGTAATTTTTTACCACATCAACGTCATCCAAACCCAATGCTGCGGCGGCAACAAATAAATCAACAGATGGATCCACTTTAAACAATGCCCCTCGCTCATAATGCGGCCGAAGCATTTCCCAGTCAGCTTGATCGACCTCAGATTTAAACTTTTTGACTAAATCATCGTGAGCATCACCATTTTGCATTATTAGCTCTCGCGTTTAATGAGGTGAAATCCAAATTGAGTTTTAACGGCTTCAGATACTTGACCGACCTCAAGGTTAAACGCCGCCTCTTCAAAAGGCTTCACCATTTGACCGCGTGAAAAATGACCGAGATCCCCTCCTTCTTGTCCTGAAGGACATTTTGAAAAATCACGGGCCAGATCTTCAAATGAAGTTCCCTCTTCAAGCTTTCGCTGAATATCTTTCACCTCATAATCGTGTTCTACTAAAATATGTCTTGCTCTAATGCTTGCGGCCATAAAAACTCCTATTTTTCATTTAGCTGACCATATCATAATATGATAGTTTATTGACATTAAAAATATTATCAGCGAGCAGAAAAATGGAATCATTCACCGTTATATGGATCATCATGATGGGCGCCCTTTCGGCCATCATCACTTTTTTTCTAATGAAAAGAAACCAGGGTGTAGATGCTCTAAAAATAACAACTCTTAATGAAGATCTGGAAACCAAAAAAGCGGCTGTTATTCAACTAGAGCAAGAGTTAAAATTTAAAGAAAAAGAAATCGAATTATATAAAAGTAACGCCGAAGGCCAGCAACAGCAAATTGAGCGGATGGAAAAAAGAATGGCCCTCGAATTTGAGAACCTTTCCAATAAAATTATGGAAGACTCGATTGATAAAATGCAAAAGTCCTCAAAAGAAAATATTGGATTAGTTCTGGATCCCCTAAAAGAAAGAATCCATCACTTTCAACAAAAAATAGAAACACTTTATACAGAAGAGGCAAAAGAGAGACACAGCCTAAAAAATGAAATAAAAAACATCTCCGAAATAGGCCATCAACTCAATCAAGAAGCGTTGAACTTAACCAAGGCCCTTAAAGGTGACGTGAAGGCGCAAGGAAACTGGGGCGAAATGGTTTTAGAAAAAATTCTAGAGAATTCTGGTCTTCGAAAAAACGAAGAGTACATCACCCAAGGTGAAGGCATGGGACTCAAATCCGATGAGGGCGGCCTCTTGAAACCCGATGTTGTCATTATGCTACCTGAGAGTAAACATGTAATCGTTGATTCAAAAGTATCCCTTACCCACTACGAGAAATTTATTGCCGTTGAGGACAATGATGAACGACAGAGCTTTCTTAAACTATTTAATGACTCCATTGAGTCTCATGTAAAAGATCTGTCTAAAAAAGATTACAGTCACCTAGAGAAACTTAACTCTCCGGATTTTGTACTAATGTTTTTTCCAATTGAAGGCGCCTATTCTCTGGCCATTCAACAAAATCCCAATTTATTTTATTGGGCATGGGAGCGAAATATTATTATTGTTGGGCCGACAACATTGATGGCAACGCTAAAAACTATTCACTCCATTTGGCGGCAAGAAAAATCAAGTCAAAATGCCCAGGCCATCGCAACCGAAAGCGGCAAGATGTATGATAAAATGGCAAACTTCTTAGGTGACCTAATTAAAATAGGTGAGCAAATAAAACGAACTGATGAAACTTATCAAACCAGCTTAAACAAACTTAAAACAGGCAAAGGGAATGTTCTTTCGAGGCTTGAAAATATTAAAAAGCTAGGTGCAAAAGCGAAGAAGCAAATAGCGATTGCTCACGAAGAGATCGAAATAATTGATACAGAAATTAATCAATAAAGTTTTTTTCCACATAGCGATCAAACTTTGAAGAACCATTTATTTCAGTGTTCCCGTGCGTATTTTCAATCGCTTTTTTAATTTTACCGATTGTGTTTAGACTTGATTGAGAATACTGCGCCTGCCTCACAGGAATTATCTCTTTACTTTCCACTTGACGGGACTTTAGGCCTTTGTTTTTAACCACTGTCTTTTTAACAATCTTACCTGAACTTCCTGAAGATTTTTTTTCAGACATAGACCCATGGGAATTTGAATAATCACTGGCAACTGTACGTCCGGAGTGATGTCCGCTTTTTTTAGAATAACGTCTTCTGGCCGGCAACTTAATTCGTTGCCTACTGGTTACCTGTGAGTCCGGAACATAAAAGAGTGTGCTTCCTTCGTGAATTAAATTTGGATTTTTGATAAATGGTTGGTTATGAGCGTATATATCTTTCCAGCGTCTCCAATCTCGATAGACCAAGTCAGAAATCAACGATAAACTATGGCCTTTTCTAACAAGAAATGGATTTCCCTCAGGAATAAAAGAGTAACCCTCAACCGGCACCCAATACTTTAAATACATCCCAGGATGAATATCAACCCCACCACCAAGAGTATCTTGATTAAGATCGGCCAAAACTCGCCACAAGGAATAATCCCCGTAAATTTTATAAGCAACGAGCATTAATGTCTCATGCTTACCTCTTACTTCGTAAGTATTAATTTGATTAGTTAGTCCATCTCTATTCACTCCAGAGAGACTTGTGACATTCCGGTAATTGCTCCATTTATTGTTACTACAATCATTATTGCCTGTGCTCGCTGGAAAGCGTCCATTTTGCCCCTTACCACTTGGCCAAAACCCACTATGGCGCTGATCATTCGTATGATAGTGATCATCTTTTGAAATATTTCCAAAAATTTCTTCGATACTTTTATCTTCCTGGCCCCAAACTAAGTTTGTGTTCTCGTCTTTTGGCCGCTCAGGAGTTGAGCATCCGACAATTAAAAATGGAAATATTAATGCTATAATCTTCATAACTAAACCTCTTACTCAACTATTCGGAACAAGACGCTCAAGTATTAATGGAAAATAATTTTTTTCTCTAAATTTTTAGAAGATGATATAATTACTTAATATCTCATCGGCCATGGAAGGTACTAACACATGAATAATAATAAATTTCATTTAATTATTTTATTAATTATCACTCTTATTCCTTTAAACAGTTTTGCTTTACTTGAGTATGAAGAAAAAACACCTTTATGGGCATTTATTGAGATAACCGATGAAAACGCCTACAAGATCGAACCTGGACGAGAAGTTACTATTCAATTTGAAGGCGCAGGAAAATGCGTTGTTGAAGTCTCAAGAATCCAAGACAAGTTGGCACTCATTGATATCTCTGATTGCGATACGGTCATTGAAATACAATCATTGATTCCCAAAAGAGGTCATCTGAAAAAAAGCTATAGCCAAATTTGGTATCGACCTATTACCGAGCAAGAAAAAGCACACTTCCCACTAGATAAAGACAGTCCACTAATCATTGGAAGACTTCCGGTTGATAGCAGAATAAAAATTTTAGGGAGAACGAATTATAAGCAAGTATTTAATCAAAAATTTCAGCACTGGTATCAAATTAAAACGCCAAGATTAATAGGATGGGTGCCAGAAGAAGATTTGGTTTTTGTCAAAGATAATACACAAGCAAAAATTGAGCGAAAAATTAAAATGCTTAAAGTTAAGCTCGTAAACGTAAAAAGAAAGGATAAGTTTTCACCAGGCCTGTTTGGCTTTGGTAAATATAAACTTTTTCTCTCTAGCTTTGATGAAAAACAAGCGGGAGAGAAAATTTCATTTGACCACACAAGTCTTCTCACTCTTGGAGGCGAGGGTGGTATTATTACAGAGAAGAGAAAAATATATTATGGGGCGTTCGCTTATTTCTCACTGAACGACTCTAATCATGATGTTTCAACGCCGTTTACTTATAATGTTGGTGGCTCTATTGGAAAAATACTAGATAGTGGTTTTGTTCCCCAACTTGGACTCGAATTTGAATCCTTTTTGTCTTATAACATCGACGATATTTCTGCAGGCACGACGACAACCAAAGATATTAGAAAGAATTCACTCTTATGGGCGTCATTAATAATTGAAAAAAAGATTTTTAGCCTTGAGCAAGTTGCTCGTGCTTTTGGACTAACAAGAATTCCTTATTCAAAAACATTTTTTAAAATTGTTGATCAATCATTTTATTTAAAAATAGCGGCGTCTTATCCAATCATCAGACAATCCGAAAACCTAAATGCTTTTAAGGGAACGAAATTTCATATTGAAGCCTCAAGTAGACTTTTTAGAGACATTGATTTAGCGGCTTATATTGATTTTATTAATTTAAAGTCAGACTCCGAAGTCTCAGGACAAAGATTCGGAGTCTCACTTGGTTTTGCTTTTCTCTAAATTATTTGGTGACAACGGTGAAGTCAACAGTGACTTCATCGTTAATCATCTTATCGCCTAGGCCTTTAAAGAAGTTACCAGAGCCATACTTGATGCCAAATTTAGTTCGATCAAATGAAAGAGTACCTGTATAAGTTTTTCCTTTTTGAGAATACTTCATCGACACTGGCCGAGTTACACCTTTGATTGTCAACTCGCCATCTAGTTTCCCCATCATCCCATGCTTAATTTTCAATGTTGCCGTTGGGTGCTTGTCGATACCGAAAAAATCATCATTTTTCAAATGACCAATGAGCTTATCCATCCACTCGCCGGTTAAATCAGTACATGTCATTGAATTCATATCCATCACAAATACACCACTGTTAATGTGCCCATCTTTTTCATCCATTGTAGCGGACTTTAAGCTAACCATTCCATAGTGACTCCCGGTTACTTTTGTCCCCGTCCATTTAAACGTACTTTTTTTCAGATCAATTTCCGTTGCAAAAACAAATGTCGGTAATGTGAATAAAAGAAATAATAATTTTTTCATCATAAACTCCTCGTTATTTGGTGAGTATTATCGAGGGACTAATTCCTCATGTCTATGAATAAATGATCGACAAAATGAGCACCAATTATGCGAGCAAAAAATAAAAAAACATTAAATGCAACGAGTCTTATCAAGCAACACATAATCATCCTCGTAAGAAGACTTAATTTTCCCACAGACGCTCATCCATTTTAAAGCGTAACGACTGTTGACTGGAATGACTGCTTCACGAGTTGGTTGATAAATCTTAAAGAAAACATCCCACAACGGAGTCATGACTCCATCATTACAATAGGAATCTGCGAAATGTTGATGCAAGTGGTGCTTTATGTGCTCCTTTTTAAAATGGTTGATGGGCATGAAAAAAAGTAAACGGTGATTGGCCCATTCATGGCCAGCAAAATGATGAAGGATATATTCGACAAATGTCCATAATAAGGCGCCAAGAATGACGGAAAAAATATGTAAAATCATCCTTATACTATGCCCAATTATCGCCTAGTTAGAACGAGAGAAAAAATACACCGTATCTGTCTAGCGATCGTCGATGTAAAAGCTCGCTCAACCTCAACCTCTGTTGTATATTTTAAACATGAATTTAGATGAAAAGAGCAAAAAATTAAAAATCTTTTATGACGGAGCTTGCCTAGTCTGTCATACGGAAATTGAGATTTACCGTAAACATGATGAAAATAATCAAATTGATTTTATCGATATATCCCTGCCTAGTTTTGATGAATCATCCTACCCGATTACAAAACATCACCTTAATAAGTATTTTCACATTCAGCTTCCAACAGGACTATTCCTGCACGGAGTACCGGCTTTTATGGAAATTTGGAAAGTCATTCCCAAATGGCAATGGGTAGAAAAAGTAACCAATAATTTTCTCTGTCGAAGTCTAATGGAACTTGGCTACTTCTTTTTTGTCTACATTAGACCTTATCTGCCTAAAAGGCGAAACTGTGAAAGTGACGCGTGCAAAATTTAAAGTGGCATCAAACAACGCTCAAACTAGCGGCCATCTATAATCTTCTGTGGGGCTCTTACACCATTTTGACGCCCTATCATTTCTTTCAAATTACAGGAATTGAGGCGCCAAAGTATATTGAATTTTGGCAGTGTATTGGCATGATCGTCGGAGTTTATGGCGTTGGTTATTGGCTTGCTGCAAGAGACCCCATGAAGCACTATCCTATCGTCGTCGTGGGTTTTTTAGGAAAAATTTTTGGACCTATTGGATTTGCGCAAGCACTGTATCTAGGAAAATTTCCCATCAATTTTGGCTACACCATTATCACAAATGATCTTGTGTGGTGGATTCCTTTTTTCCTCATTCTCAAGAGAAGATATAACTTATACAAATCACAGAAAAACAAACAATAATTATTGCCCTTTATTTTATTGTTTATCACTAGATTCCGATAGTTAAAATATGTTGGCATCCAAAAGAAATATTTCTCTATTTTTAATTTCTACTTCTATATTAGTCATGATGATCTTTTATTTTAACGCCGGAACCTCGTGCACCTACAAGATCAAGGGAAATTTAAAAGTTCAAACCCAACTTGGGCATGAAATAAGTCCATCAATGGAGCATGAAGTATTTCCCCTAGATGATGTAAAAATACGCGTTAAAGCAAAGGCCTGCCGCACTTGTCGTTGGTATAACTGGGGTGAGGTTGCCACCGATGAAAATGGATTTTTTCAAATAGAAAAAAATAAATCCGGAAACTCATGCTCTTATGGCCGATATATAAAAGTCGATGCGAAATTTAAATCCAACAAAATGGAAATCGCCAAAGGTGGACTCATTGATGAATTTGGAATGGGTGCAAAATGGTTTCGAGTAGGAGAGCAGACAAGAAGTGAGTGCACGGGAAATTCTCCTTGTAACTTCGGAAATCTAATTTTTAGACACTCAGGTGATCATGATCTATCTCATGAAAGGGCCAGAAAACATGCGGACATTTGGCATTACAATACGTGGGCATTGGATCACATGATTGATCTTGGCCTTCCAATTAATAAGGACGCCGGCGATAAACTAAGAGTTGTGTATCCTTTTGATCGTTTAATTTTTGGAAAAAGTGAATCAAGTTATGTCAGCCCGGGCACAAAAATAATTCATCTCTTTGGCAATCGAAATCGCGATCATTTTGTTTTGGAGACTCTCTGGCATGAGCTTGCTCACGTTTGGGCGTTTCGCTACACCACCGGTGAAACGGTGATGAGAAATTATATAATCAGTCATCTCAACACTCATGGTGTCGTAACCAAACCACAAGTCGCTTTTCATGAAGGTTTTGCTGAGTGGTTTATGTTTAATTTAAAAAATAGAATGCGTCAGGAGCGCGGTGACACCACCTTTTCTCCCAGAATATTTACCAAGGATTACTTGGCCCAACAATGGAATATTAAAGATCATGGACACAGTAAATGCGAACACACTATCCCCCCTTTTAGCCGCAGTAACGATGAGGGACGATTGGAGTGCTTAGATTTGGGTTGGGAAAATATTCTCTCTCAATTAAACTTTGATGATCAATCTTACCCCGGAAATGAAGAGGAAACAAAAAATCTATTTTTAATGGACCTCTTTGATTCGGATCTTTGTGAGGATTATTCTGAATATGCCTGCACGGCGGAATATAAAATAAGTCGGATGTATAGGGATAAAATTAATTGCCCTGACTTCCCGGTTCGCCTCACCTTTAAAGAGATACTCGATATTGTTAATGGACTTGATGATAGTGATATGAATCTAAACACCTTTTTAAATAAGGTTAAAAACACACTGCAAATAACCAATAGTGATAAAAATATTTTTAAAACCGTCATTGATCCAACCACAACAGAAGACTTTGATGCCTATTATTGTAAAAACGGATTATTTCTCGAAGATTTAAATCTAGGAGCACAAGGGCTCGAATACAATTGGCGCGATGAGGGAGTACATTTTAGAAAAAATACCCCCATCTTCATGCAAATCCGAAATAGAGGTTTTGAAAATACTCCTCCCCTCTCATTCGTGCATAACCCGATTCAATACTTTGGCCCTGCAACAATGCAAGAGTTTAACAGCGCGGTAGTCCAGCTTCCGGCCTATGGCCAATATAATACAATCTTTCCCATGAGTGGTGCAGGCTATTCGATGGATATCATTCTTCCAAAGGCAGTCAATGGTTCGCTTGAGCGAACTACTCTTTCCTGGCACACAGAAGTCAACCAAGCATCAAAATCAGGCGGAAGTTTTTCAACAAGTGAACATCCCGACTGGGAGACAAATGAATATCACTTTACGTTTGGCAGTGACTACAATACAGAAAGTATCATTCTTCCTATTGCCGAAAAAGATGACCTTTTAGACGAAAATAAAAATGCAATTGGCTTTACACAGGCGAATTATAAAAGTGGCGGTTCAGTAGATTACGAGCAAGATATTCCAACCTATTTCGTCACAAAATCAGAGAATTCAGACTATCCCCATGTGTACAACAATACTGCTCCATATGATTATGGCATCAACTTTACACAATTCATTGGTGCTTGTGGGGTAGAAAACATCGGCAACACTCCCCCATTTTTCTCCTCCGTGATGAACATAAAAATTGGCCGTCGAACAGTTGATCAAACATTTATCCCCAACCTTCGAGTGCACCATGGTTACATTTATCCTTTTAGAGTTTACGTAGACACAAGGTTAAGAGGAGCTGGCGAATCTATTCAATTAAAATGTGAAGTCGATCCACCATTTACAGAGAGTATAAGTGGAAATGTTTCTGAGTTACGGGAGTACAATAATACCTCTAGCGCAGATTTTTTTCACACCTATCATTTTGACATCGTTCGCGATAACGATATTGCTAGATTTTATGAACTGTCTAATTTAAGAAAACCACTATTTGGTGGACTCTCAATCAATAACCCTCTTCATGACATGAGAGCAATTAAAAATATGAAAGAGCAGATCGATAATAAGGCTCAGGCATTTGAATTAAAGTTCAAAAAACTTAGCAGATACCCAAAGATGAACAGATCAATTAGAAATATTTATCGCAACTATCAAAATAATAAAAAGACGATTGGCACTCAACAAAATAAGTTAACCGAACGACAAAACCGCCAAATTCGAAAAATAATTCCCCATTAAATTTCAAACAATAAGCCCGTAAAATGACATCTGGAGTAAATTTTAATGTCGGTTTTACCGAAAGAGGAAACGAAACAAAAAAGGGGTTTAGATGAAATACTTATTAATGCTATTAACACTCACACAACTGATGATTGGTTGTGATATTTTTGACGATGACGAAGAGACGGCAGCAAGCACTTCAAATAGCGGACAAAGCTTAACATGTGCTCAAATTGAGGATGAAGTTGATACATCTGTGGCAACTGAATACGGCGTAGAGACTAAATGTGAAAATCAAGTCCTAACCTTGTCCGGAAAAGATTTAGATGCGAATTTTACGTCAAGTTGCTTGGATGCAACCATAAGTGCAACTGCGAGTGATTTATATTTTGAAGTAGACTTCTCTGATGCGCGCTACGTTTTAGATTCAGAAGGAAACGTCGAGTCTGCCTCAGGTGATATTGGTGTGGTCTATGATATAACACTGACTAACATTAGTGGAATACCGGATATATCAAACATCGACTGTAATATGGAATTTGCCGTAGACGCTGACGGCGAAGAAGAGCCAAGTGTTTCCTCATTTAGGGACTTTACTTGTAGGTTTACATATGATGGCACAGAAGAAACTATTACCAAAAATGAAGTCATTGAATTTGGGAATGTTTTAAGAGCTGATCCTGATTGTGACAATGCTGAAGGAACTATAACTAGTCTCACTACTAAAAATCAAAAAATTAAAGCAGCAGTTGAAAAACTAATAGAGATGGCAGATGAGCTACTCGCTTCAGAAGAATAGAATAACGAACAATCTGATAAAAAAAAGCCCCTCCGAAGAGGGGCTTTTTTATTATAATCCTAATGCAGTTGGATCAAACATATTGGCAAAAGCATCGTCTGCCGTTTCAGAAGTTAGATCAACTAACTCCACATCACCAGCAGCAATTTTTACTTCTTCCCCCATCGATTCAGTTAGCCCATATGTAAAAGCTGAACTTGCTGCGCTAAAATCTCCACAGGCAGGGTTTGAACTACAGTCAGTGTCATCACTAGCTTCACTGGCCCTTCTTGTGTCAATTGTTCCATCAGCAGCGCCTGTTCCTGGCCCATCATAATTATCATTGGCACAACTTCTGGTTGGCGCGTAATCAATTAAACTCTCTGTTGGAATCCATAAACCAGTGGAATTTTTTCCAAGAACTTGTTTTTGAG
>JAURQB010000052.1 GCA_030836365.1 Bdellovibrionota bacterium
ATATCTCAGCTAAAAGAAAGGGTGGAAAAAGAGATGGGTTTTCTTATCGATTGGTCTTCCCTTCCTCCCCTTTTCTTTGTCCTGCTTGTGATGTTGAAAATAAGTCTAATTCATAAGATTTGTGGTCATTATTAGCGATAATTCTCTCTAATAGTACGCTTCCGACCATCCCCCTCCAACCGATCAATGCTACTTTCATCTAACTTCCTTATGTGTAATTTTTACCAAGATTAATTTTTTTTATGATTCATGCCAAGTATAAAAATATAATACACCAGGAATCTGCGTATCTGTAAGTATTTACTTTTACTTTTGTTTCAGTAGGTTTAGCATGGTGCAGTCATAAAATGATCAAGGACAAAAAGATGGCAAAAATTAAAGTCGCAAAATTTGGAGGTACTTCCATGGCCGATGCAAAAGCAATGCTTAGATCTGCTAGTGTAGTAAATACTCACCAAGCGAATTTAACTGTCGTCAGTGCTACTAGTGGAACAACAAATAAGCTTGAAGAGCTCATGGCGCTTGCCCAGGGAAATTCTTTTGAAAATTTAGAAAAAACGATCGAAGAACTTCGGGAAAAGCACCTCAATATTTGCATAGAAATACAAGCGGACAAAATAATTACAGACCGAGTTGATCAGCTTTGTCGTGAGCTTCTTACCTTAGCAAAAGGAATTTACTTTCTAAAAGAGTGTACACCAAAGGCCAAAGATAGAATCTATTCGATCGGTGAACGTCTCTCAAGTACAATTTTTACCGAATGCTTGCAGCAAGTCCTTGGCCCGACCGTAACCGTCAGCTTCATTGACGCTAGAGATTTCCTGATTACTGATTCGAACTTTAATAAGGCAAAACCGTTAACAGATGAAATCAAAAACAGGTGTCAAATTTTAAAAGATACACTCGAAACGAATTCATCTCAATATTACGTAACTCAAGGTTTTATTGGAAAAACAATTGAGGGTGAAACAACGACCCTTGGAAGAGGCGGAAGTGATTACAGTGCGAGCATATTTGGCGAGGCAATTAATGCGACTGAAATCCAGATCTGGACAGACGTTGCTGGCATCGCCACGACAGATCCAAGGATATGCCCTAACGCCAAAATTATTCATGAAATTACGTTTAAAGAGGCGGCTGAAATGGCCATCTTTGGAGCAAAAATCCTGCATCCGACAACTCTCGTTCCGGCGAGAAGAAGCTCTATTCCAGTTTTTGTCGGTTCAAGCTATGAACCAGATGCCCCTGGAACGTGGATCAAAGAAACTAGTGAAAACAAACCACTCGTTCGTGGCATTACAAAAAAAGATAATCAAACATTAATAACTATAAGTAACCCGTCTATGGCACACGCACATGGGTTTCTGGCGTTAATATTTAAAGTTTTTGAGGCTTATGATATTTCTGTTGATGCGATCACTACTTCAGAAATCTCTGTAGCGATGACCGTTGAAAATCGAGTATCCCAAAATGCAAGTTTCATTCAGGAACTCGAATCATTAGGAAAAATTAAATTAGAAGAAAACTACTCACTGGTATCTTTGATTGGTAACAAGATCAACACGACTCCAGGTATCGCTAATAAAATTTTTCAAGGAATCGGTGACACAAACGTTCGAATGATTTGCCAAGGGGCAAGTGTACATAACTTTTGTGTTCTTGTTCGACAGGAAAACGGCAATCAAGCAGTTCAGCAATTGCATCGTGCATTTATCGATTAGGAAAGATGATGAAAATAGCACTCATTGGAAAAGGAAAAACGGGCGGGGAAATATTAAACTTATACCCTAAAGAAAACATTCACATATTCGATACAAAAAACCCTCTAACTCTTGAAGTGCTCCAAACTTGTGATGTTGCAATCGCTTTTGTCCCAAGTGAAGTCCTACGGCAGATGATTCCAGTTCTAATTGAATCAAAAATCCCTGTCGTTTCCGGAGCGACTGGACAAAACTGGAATGAGGAAATAAACAAAACACTCGAGGAAAATAATCTTACATGGATTACCGCCTCAAATTTTAGTCTGGGCATGAGAATTGTTTATCAGATGATTAAAAAATTAAATATGGCCAAGAGTCTCTTTGATGAATATGAATATAAAGTTCATGAAATTCATCATACTAAAAAATTAGATGCGCCAAGTGGCACGGCAAAATCATGGAACGACTGGATCGATCGAAGCGCAGAAATTACTCATGAAAGAATAGGAGACGTTGTTGGTGACCATGAAATGAAATTCATCACACCATTTGAAGAAATTTCTGTTCGCCATCAAGCACTTGATCGTAAAATTTTTGCCAAAGGAGCACTGTGGGCCGCACAATATTTAGTGAAAAACCAACAAGCGATTCCATCAGGTCTAAATTATTTTGAAAATATTACAGAAAAAATATTAAACGAGAAGGAGACAACTCATGGACTATAAAACACCAAAACTATGGACGGCATTAATCACACCAATGAACGGTGACGGCACTGTTGATTATGAAACACTAAAAAAATTAGTACAACAGCAAGATCTAGCAGGTAATGGGATTCTCGTTTTGGGAAGCACTGGCGAGTCGTTAAATTTATCAAATGAAGAAAAGAAAACCATTTATCATTTTGTCAAAGAACTCTCTCCAACATCCCCACTTATGGCCGGAGTTGGTGGCATCAACTTAGAAGAAACGAAAAAAGAATTAACTTATTTAGAAACACTAAATTATGATTGCTACCTAATGGTCACACCTTTGTACGCCAAGCCAGGTATCCAGGGACAAATTCAGTGGTTCACTGAGCTGATGAACGTCGTGACAAAACCAGTAATGCTTTATAACGTTCCAGGAAGAACTGGTGTCAGCTTACAAAGAGATGCTCTAAAAATATTAAAAAATCATCCCAACTTTTGGTCAATAAAAGAAGCCAGTGGAAGCACTGAGGAATTTAAGGCTTATGTAGACACAGTCGCCCCAGCTCCAGTTTATAGCGGTGATGATGGAATGCTTCCTGAATACGCAGCACTAGGAGCAAAGGGACTTGTCTCTGTTGCCAGCAATGCCTGGCCAAAAAAAACCAATCTCTATGTCAACAAAACGCTCAATGGTGAGTTAACGAACGCCCATGATTGGAAACAGTGGGCCGATAATTTATTTGTGGCCTCAAACCCCATCCCGGTTAAAAGATTAATGTTTGAAGCGGGAACAATTACATCACCCAATTGCCGAGCGCCACTCACCCATGAAGAAATTAATGACCCGAGTATTCTTACTCAAACAAATTCAAGCGTAACAAGTTGGGAGTAATTATGGACTGGCAAACGATCATTGAAGATTTAGAAAAAGGAAAAATCAGGGCCGCTAATAAAATAGATGGCGTCTGGCAAGCAAACATAGATGTAAAAAAAGGCATCCTAGAGGCTTTTAAAGCGGGAGAACTGGTTCAGCTTGGCGACTTTGTCGACAAACATAACATCCCGGCGAGACAGTTTACACCAGAGCACAAAGTAAGAATTGTTCCCGGCGGAAGTTCTGTTCGAAGAGGCGCTTACGTGAGTGAAGGCGTCATCATCATGCCACCGGCATACGTCAATATTGGCGCTTATATCGACTCTGGCACAATGGTCGATAGCCATGCCCTCGTCGGCTCCTGCGCTCAAATTGGCAAGAATGTTCACCTGAGCGCCGGCGTTCAAATCGGTGGAGTACTCGAGCCAGTTGGACTTGCACCCGTTATTATTGAAGACAACGCTTTTATTGGCGCTGGTTCTGTCATTGTTGAAGGTATTCAAGTTGGACGAAATGCTGTCATCGCTCCAGGCGTCATCTTGTCCAAAGGTGTTCCTGTTTTTGACTGCGTAAACGAGCGAATCCTCGAGCGCGGCGAAGCTATTCCTGAAGGCGCTGTAGTGGTCCCAGGATCGAGACAAGTAAATGATAAACTTAAATGGGCCAAAGAAAATGGACTGCAAATGAGCTGTGCGATGATCGTCAAATACAGAGACGATAAAAGTGAGCAATCTCTCGAGCTCGAAAGCTTTTTAAGATAAAAGGTTCGGTGATGAGTAAGCTTCTTCAAGCTCCTTATGGAGAAAACATCCTTAAAACGACAAAAAAGCAGGACTCCCCTTTTTACTTTTACGATTTAGATTTTCTTGAAAAACACCTAAGCTACATGAGTGAAACCTTACATGAAGATTTTAAACTTTGGTATGCATGCAAAGCAAACCCCATGTCGGCGATCCTAAAAGTTTTTAGAAACCTTGGATTTGGTATTGATGTTGCTTCACAAGGAGAGCTTGATCAAGCGCTCAGAAGCGGAGTGAAACCAAACGGAATTCTCTCCACTGGCCCTGCTAAATCACAGCAGTATCTGGAAAGTTTAATTGATTATGATGTTCGAGTTATTGTTGCTGAAAGTATTAATCAACTACATGACCTAGAAGAGGTTTCAAAAAATTTCTTAACGAAACCGGATTTGCTACTTCGAGTACAATTAGAATGGCATGAGGGAACGAGTGTTTTAGGTGGGGATAAAATAACCCCATTTGGCATAGGAATCGATGACTGGAAAAAATGCGACTTTAGCACCTTTGAAAACCTTAACATCATTGGTGTTCACGCCTTTCAATGGGGAAATCTTCTAAATCTAGGTGACCTCGAAACCATTTGGGATAAAACAACCGAACGACTAGTCGAGTTTGCAAGCGAATCTGGCATTAAACTAGACGTATTAGATCTTGGTGGTGGAATTGGAATTCCTTACCACCAAGAAAACCAGCAACTTGATTTTAAGGACATTCATCAGCTTTTACTTAAAATAAAAAATAAGTATGAGCTAAAAAAAATCTGGATGGAGCTTGGCCGTTATGCCGTTGGTGAGTGCGGACATTACTTAGCGAAAGTTATTGATGTCAAAACGGTTCGAGGCAAACAACTAATTGTTTTAAATGGTGGTATTAATCATCTTGCTAGACCGGCCCTCACTAATCAGTTTTTTCCCTGTGAACTACTTCGTGAGAGCAATCTCCCCTCATCATCGTATCAAGTCCACGGCCCGTTATGTACGGCCTTAGACTACCTAGGGACATTTGAGCTTCCTCGTGACACACAAGTAGGAGATTGGCTCGTGTTTTCTCAAGCAGGAGCTTATGGATTTACCGAAGCAATGCCATTTTTTCTTTGTCATGACTTGCCATCTGAAAGTATTTACTATCGCGGTAATTACATGGCACCAAGGCCACCTAAAACTTCTGCAGACTGGATGATTTAAACAAATGAACCAAGTAACAAATAAAATTATTCCGGTAAAAAA
>JAURQB010000053.1 GCA_030836365.1 Bdellovibrionota bacterium
AACGAAAAAGAATAGGGTCAATATCAAGTCCAGTTATCGATCCACACTTTTCATAGATTTGAAAACACAGACAACCTGTTCCTGAGCCAAAATCAAGTACATTCTTTTTTACGTAACTTTTATGAAAAGGAAATCGCTCAAGAAATTGTCGAACCAACGCTTGGTTTTTCTCTGCGAATTTATCAAAGTAGTCATAAATTTGTGGATGGGTTCGATCAATCATATAAATATGATACCACGAGGACTAATACAAAAAAGATTAAGATAAATACTAGAGCTATGACCTTCGGGTTACTGAGGTGAAAAAAGGCTGCCAGTGGCAGTCTTTTAAGCCGAAGCGAGCGTAGCGAGGAGCGCGAATACAAAAAAGCCTCTGTGAAACAGAGGCTTTTTTAAAATAATTATAAATTTGGTTGCGGGGGCTGGATTCGAACCAACGACCTTCGGGTTATGAGCCCGACGAGCTACCAGACTGCTCCACCCCGCGCTAAGTTGATTGGATACTATGCTTATTAAGTCTATCTGGCAAGCGTTCATTTCAAAAACTGAGTAAAACTTTTTGGTACATTATAAATTACTAAAATTACGTAAAATTTTGCCGAGATGTATGTATCAACAGTACTTAGGAGCCAAAATGCTTAAATTCTCAAAAAAGAGCCTGCAAAATACAAACTTTGAAATCCAGCATAAAAATCTCGCCCCCGAACAACTAAGGCTGACAAAATCCGTAATCACCGAGCTGACAAAAATGATGGAAACAAATACGGAAGAACAATTCTTTCATTCCAGCGCAGAACTAATGCGATTAATTGCGACTGCAATTGAATTTAGCTCCTTTGTAGACTACCAATCAGCTCACTCGACAATCCCATTTGGGCCACAAGCAATTGAGTATTCAATTGATGTGCTTACTGATTTCATGGAAACAAATAAGCACATACAATACGATAATTAGTCTAAGCTTTTTTTCCAGCTGATTTTTCTTCGACTTTACCAGCAATTCGCGGTGGCATTTTACCTGCTGCTCTTTCTGCTTTTTTTAATGCAGCTTCTTCGGCTATCTTCTTTTTCTTAGCAACTTTAATTTCGTTTAGAGATTTAAAATATTGGTCTCGCCTAAGGAAATGAAATTTTTCATCATCAGCGAGAGGTTGATCATCAGCTTTTTTAAGTGAAGATTCCTTGTTTGATTTTTTCATTGGAACAGTTTTCTTCTTACTAACATATTGTTTAGTACTTTGCCCCATAAGCCCAATATTGCGAAGAATTTGCTCCTTCGAAAGCATTAGTGAATCTCCAGGCTTAATCCCATCCACAGAAAGTCCACCAATTGCAACACGCTTCAGCTTATCAACTGTTAGTCCATGCTCCTCACATACCTTTCGGATTTCTCTGTTTCTTCCTGTTGTCAGTCTAAACTCAAGCCATGTTTTTGCAGAAAGCTGACCGATAATTCGTACACTATCAGGCTTTAAGAATTGCCCATCAACCATAATTCCTTCACGAAGTTTTTTAAGGATAGAATCATTCACAATTCCAAAAACTTTTACTTCATAAACCTTCGTAATTTTTTTTGAGGGATGAAGAATTGATTGCGCGAAGTCTCCATCATTAGTTAGAACAATTAGACCTTCACTTAAGTAATCGAGTCGGCCTACTGGATAAATTCTCTCTGAAATTTCTTGGCACAGGTCCATAATTGTTTTTCGTCCCTCAGGGTCACTAACTGTGGAAACATAACCGCGTGGTTTATTCATCACAAGATAAATATTTTGAACCATATTTTTGTCAATAAATTGCCCCTCTACGCTGACAGCATCAAATTTTGGGTCAACTTTTGTTCCAAGCTCAGTAATAACTTTTCCATTAACAGAAACTTTTCCATCAGTGATGAGAATCTCTGCTTTCCTACGGCTCGTAATGCCACAATCTGCGATGTATTTTTGTAAACGGATAGATTTGGTCTGGTCACTCATATCTGCCTCCCGGCGGTTAAAGGTTTTTTAGTGACACTGTGTGTATAACCGAGAGTAATAAAAGTCAAAAATAATGTAATTATTTAATGTTGATCAGATCCAAACTCATCATTTTCACCTGATTCTGATGATTTACCATCATCTGACGTCATCTCATCTAAAGACAAATCATCTTCACTATCGCTACTCACTAAGTTCTTTTGTGCATTTTTAAATTTATCAAATGCAGCATCTAGAGCAGACTCAAGATCAGTTAACTCATCTTCATCATTATCTTCAAATAAAGATTGAGCGTTTAGTACAATTCCTTCAAGCTCTTCATTGCTTTCATCAATTATTTCATTAATCTCTTCTTCTGATTTGACCTCATTGGCCACCTCCTCACCAATATCTTCTATCGCATCTGTCTCTTCGCGTGGGTCAGAAATTGCTTCACCAGTATCGAGATCAATCATCTCAAATTCCTCTTCTTCAACAGGGGCATTGGCAAAAGGGCCGAGAAGATCTCGAAGGATTTTGATTTCATCAGGAATACCAAGAGGCTCTGACTCACTGGCATTTTTCATAAATAGATTGATTAAGTTTTTATCGATGTGACTTTCCAACAACTCAAAAGCATTTTTTCGAACACTCTCATCTGCTTTTTTATTACTTGAGAGATCACTGGTAAATGTTGTGGTTGTTGCAATTGAGCGAATTTTGGAAGCAAGTTCTTCAAGTTCATCAACATCATCAAAGACAAAATTTTCCCGACTAGCATTTCTAACCTGTGAAATTTGAGTAATATCTACTTTCTTTGATTCAATAATTGAATCTAACTCATACTCTGGAGGTAGGGCATTTAAATCAGGCAAATTAAATACATCTAAAAACTCTGAAGTTGTTCCATAAATTGACGGCCGGCCCATATCATCACTTCGTCCGAGGAGTTTAACTAAACGCTTATCCATTAATGTTCTAATTAAGTGAGAGCTATCAACACCACGTATTTTTTCTACGTCAAATTTTGAAACAGGTTGCCTATAGGCAATTATAGCGAGAACTTCCAAACAACTTGGCGTGAGCGTTAGACCTGTAATTTTAAACAAGTCTTGAACAAACCTTGAAAAGACCGCTTTCGTTCTAAACTGATAGCCCTCTGCAATCTCAACTAATCGAATTCCATGATGCTTTTTTTCGTAATCTTCTTGTAATTTTTGAATTGCTTCATGGACTATTTTTAGTGGAATCTCATCATCAATTACTTTTTTTAGTCTCATCAGCGGGACAGGCTTATCACTCATAAAAATAATCGTTTCAATAGCACCACAAAGACCATCAAAGTCTAAACCTGTTCGATCTTTCCAGCCTTCTTCTTTTTCAATTTCATCAATCAATACATTATTAATTGCAAGTTGATCTACTTTGTCCATTAAGTCGTGATTATTTTCGTTTTGCATTCAATTTCCTTATTGAATTAAATTAGTATCGTGTTGTTTTTTCATCATTGGAATTTTCGGAGGCAAGTCATCGCTAGAATCAATTTCTTCGACTTTATTTCCCTTAACCTCAAGAGGTGAAGTCTCATCAGAGCTACTTGCTTCTTCTTCATCAAATCCATCTGCCTCTCGGACGTCAAAGTTATCAAGCGCAGAAACAACTCTTAAATAAATTTCACTCGTTTCCTCGTTTTGAAAAGCGGAAACCTTCCCGAGCCTAGCAAGCTCAAGAATGGAGATAAATGTAATAATCACATCAATTTTTTCTTTTTTACCAATATGATCAATGATCTCTCTTAAGCTTTTTTCATCTCCTAGCTGAAGAAACCTTTTCATCTCCTCTAGCGTCGCTTTAATTGATATTTTGTCTTTTTTGACGATGGCATATTTTCTTTTATTTCTAAAAAGAACTTCCATCATTGCCTCAGTAAGTAAATCTAATTCCAGAGGTGTTAGGACTGAATCAATTATCGCTTTTTTATTAACCTTGGGTTTGGTGAAAATGACCTCACCTCGCTTAGGAAGGTTCCATATCTTTTGAGACATTGCTTGGAAATGCTGGAGCTCCTCAAGTCTTAAAACCAACTGAGCTTGAGTGGCAATTTCAAAGTTTTTTACATCAATATCCTCAAAGACCTTCTGCTCCTCTGGATCGATAATTGAATTTTTTGATTTTAAATAAACGAGGGTCGCTGCAAGATATAAATATTCAGCAGCTACATTAAAGTCCATTTCCTGAAGTTTATTTAAGTACGAAAGGTATTGCCCAGTTATTTTTTTTAGATCAAGATTGGTGATCTCCATCTCGTCTTTCTGGATCAACAGCAAGAGAAGACCTAGTGGGCCATCAAATTTTTCCGTCTTTATTTGTATAGTCGTATCAAGCATTAATTAATCCTTCAAATTATGCCTAAATTTTTAACATCTATGAAAGCATGTATATAAACATTCCTACTAATCCCCAACCCACTTTTTGTGCGGGAATTAATACGTAAGAAAATATATTAGTCGTCCATAGGATAATAAAAAAGAGAAATGAGTAATTTTGAAGCGCCTCGTACTTTCGTTGACCTTCATAGCTAAGAAAAGATGAAACCATTCTACTTCCATCTAATGGAGGAAATGGAATTAAGTTAAATACCGCTAAAATGATATTTATATAAACAGACCAAATGAGCATGTTTTGAAATTCATTAAAAAGAAAAAAGCTCGCATCGACTTGAGTCCTCAATAGTGCCAGAAAGAAAGCTGAGACTGTCATTAAAATAACATTTGCTAATGGACCCGCGAAACTAACCCAAAAAATCGATTTACGATAATTTTTAAAATGCCTAGCATCAACAGGAACAGGTTTTGCGTACCCAAAAATACCTAAATTTAAAACGGCCAAAATAAGAGGAAGAATAATTGTTCCGAACAAATCGTAGTGAGCACCAGGGTTAAGTGTTAATCGGCCCATTGACTTAGCCGTTGGATCTCCAAAGCGATTGGCCATCCAAGCATGAGCAAATTCATGAAAAGAAATTGCCAGTAAAAACCCTGGCGCCATTAATGAAATTCGTAATATGACATCGCTTATAAAATCCATTCTTAAATTAATATCATTATAAAAACAGAGGAGCAAGAAGACGCTTCGCAATAGTTAAAAAACAAGGTATCATTGAAAGACGTCCGGCAACCGTTATGAATGGATTTCAGAGAAAGAAAATGTCAGAAAAAGTACAGATAATTCTTTTTAAAAAGCAGAGCAATTCACTCGAGGTTTTGTTACTTCAAACCAATAAAACCCGTGGGCTTTTTTGGCAAAACATAACTGGGGGCGTCGAGAGTTATGATCAAAGTCTGATAAAGACTGCTGCGAGAGAAATAAGTGAGGAGACCTCTATTGTTGTTCCTGTTAAAAGCATCAATTCGCTTGAATACTCTTATCAGTACTTTGACCAAAATCGGCAAATCAATTACACAGAACACCTATTTTACGCGATTGTTAAAAATACTTCAAAAGTCATCATTTCTCTCGAGCATAACGATTTTAAGTGGGTTCCTGCAAAGGAAATAAGAGAAAACGACTTCCATTTTAAGAGCAACTTCGATGGCTTCTGCAGAGCATACCAAGTCCTAAGAGACAAAGAATGATAAGACAACTGACGATTATATTTCTCACTTTATCTCATCCACTTTTAGCAAGTGAAAATAATAAAACAACATTAGACCCCGCAATAGAGGCTCATTACAGAAGAGAAAAGGTAAGTAAATCTCTTGGCACCCTTAAAGAAGTAGATATTAAAAATCTAGAGCTCTCACTCGATGATGATATTGATCAATATTCAAAATTTAAAGGAATTCCCAAAGACTTTAAAAAGAAAAAAAATGCCGTTATAAAATATCGATCAAAAAAAATAATCAAAAAAGGCGCCCGACTTTATATTGACGGTAATTATTATATAACTCCTAGGTCATTTGTTGCATTAATCTCTCACAACCCCAAAGAGTACAGCTCACAAATACTAAATATCTTTGACGAGGAAACATATTACATTCGTAACGTTGACCTAGTTCCAACAAAACGTTTTTTTGATATAAACGTGAAGCCCGACAGTAAAATTAGCTATCCGAAAAAATTATTTAATAAAAAATATTACGACAAATTGCCGATGCTTTTCAAGGCAGATTTACAAACAGAGATATTCAAAGAAGGTTACCTTGACGAATTATCTGACAATAGTTCAGTTGATTCTCAAGTCCCCTCAATTGCAGCAGGGTTAGGGATTTCACTTCACTTGGTAACCAACTACGATTTTATTTTAAATTTTGGGTTAAGCTCGTTTCTTCACGCAGGTACGTGGATATCAGGTTTTGAAAAAACTTTATATCAGTCACTTTTCTTAGGCCCTGAAGTTATTTTAAAGGTAGGGAGCATTGAGGGACTTAACATCTATGGAATCTGTGAGTTAACAAGAAGTCTCTACAACAATATTTCAGATACAGAAAAAACGATCGATTTATCCCTACGTAACACTTCCATAAAGTTTGCAGTGGAACTTAAGTCAAAGAAACAAAAATCAACATGGTACACCGGTGCTTATTATCGGTTAATCGAATCATCATTAGGTAGAGAAACCCCTGACAACGTTTCTAAGCCTCGCTTTAGACAAAATTCAAATGCCTACGGCCTATATTTTGGGAGAACCTTTGACTTCTATTGGTAAACTCACATTAATTATTTTGGTAATAAATTTAAGCATTTTAAGCGCCAGGGAAATAAAACCTGAAACCTTTTTCGGAGTGTCTCAAGTTTTCAAAACCCAAATTTACGAATCGCCAGACCTCAAATCGAAAGTAATTGGATACCTAGAAAAAGGTGAAAAAATTAAAGTTCATCCAAAACACTTTAAAGAAGCTGAGATTAGAAAAAAAATAATGGATCAAAAAATCGACCTCTATGAAGAGAAACAAGGATTCTATCAAATTATTACAGATCGCGGACTAAAAGGATACATTGAGAGAGCACACATCCATTTAATTTATAGAGATTTCAGAGATCAACATTATCATTTTGAAATTAACCCAGAAAAGGATCTCACCGACTATCGACTCAATGAACCACTTAGCTCCAATTATCCACTAGCAAAAAAAGTTTCCTACCGTCTAGCCTTACAAGCAAGACTCGGACCTGGCTTTGTTGACAACTATGTTTTTCCAAAACTGATAAAAAAAGAAAGGTTCTCAAATAGATATGGTGCAGCTCTAACATTTTTGAAAAATGCTGCGTTTGACTTCGAGGACCGTTTTTATTTCGGAGGAGTTATAAAATTTTTAACCTTCAGGAATGAATTTACTCTTGTCGATGATGCTGAGTACTTAGAGGATCATCTTGGAGTAACCATCGGGCCAGCTCTATATTATGAAAGTCTTCGACTAAAAGGAGTCACTATTGGACATGGCCTAGAGTTAAACTTTATCTATCGTTTAGTGGATATCGAAGGCCGGTCCGGGAACCTCAGAGAGGACAGAAAGTTTGATGGGTATATTATTGAACCAGCTTTAGTTAACCAGGTGTCCTTTCAAAATAAAAAGAAAAACCTAGACTTCAATATTGGTATGCGAATTTCGGCAAGACCAAAATATCAATTAAAATCCAGTAAACCGAGTGACCTAGACGACTTGTGGGGAGACCGAGACGGTTTCTATGAGCTTGAAGCTAAGGTTTATCAAACATATTTCATGGGTATTCAAGTCTATTATTAGGAATAAAATTCCCCTCTGTTTTAATAAAACATTTAATTTTTATTTTCTGTTTTAGGAACCGATTTGTACGTAGATCGAATATCAATTCGTCATTCTGACCAGGAGGGACCTTATGACAAAAAATAGCCAATTAAATAACGAAGTACTTTTCCAAAAACTAGGTAACCGATGGTATGTATTTAGCGAGGTGGAAAATGATTTTATTTACTCTCCCCTTCCGGAAGGAGTTAATCCGAAGACGACAAAATTAGAGCTATTTGAAGTTATTGAAAATCATATCATTCGAGTTTCTCAGCACATGAAAAAAACGGACTCCAAAAACGCTGCTGCATAATAATGGGTTCACCA
>JAURQB010000054.1 GCA_030836365.1 Bdellovibrionota bacterium
AAACCAGTATTAAGGTGAGCGATATCGAGTTCCATGGACTAGCAATTAAAAAGGCCATCGTTTGCCCTAGGCTTGCTCCTCTTTCGTAAAGTTTCATGCCAACCATTAAGATTCCATGGCTACACAAGTCCAAAAGTAGACCAGCCAGAGTCGCACGAAATATTCCCACTTTGGTACCTGGCTTTCCTAGAATTGAAACAATATACTTACGTGGAACTCTTCCGAGTAAGCCAACAAAGACAATACCTAATGCGATTCCCCAAAGCATAGTATTGAATAGCTCATAAAAAGAATGAAATAGATGTAGTATTTTTCCGCTTCGATTAAAATAAATTTCGTTTCCGATATGTGAAAAATAGAAAAGAATACCTAAAAATATAAGTGTTAGAAATAAATAATCTCTTTTAATGCTACTATCTCCATGACAACTTGCAACTTCTTTTTTCTGTACATCACAACAACTCATAATGCCTCCTAGCTAGACAGGTATACCCCCACAGGGTATATCTGTCTAGTCAAAACGACATTGAGAAAAATTCTATTGCAATATAAAGGTGCTTAACCCTAACAAACAAGTTTAACCAAATCTAAGCGTGCAAATATCTGCCCCAAATCTTCTCAATTACAATAATATTAACTTGTGAAAAAGAAGTCGCCGCTCCAAGAATGTACCAGCCATAATCTCCCAAATAAACAATGTTAGATGCATGCAAATACGATAGAATCGCCAACATTAGGTAATAAGGGCCGTTAACAAAACACTCTCTTCTTTTACACTTACTCGCATTAAAGCTGCACGAAGCCCCCATAATTCCCAAAGATATTGGCCAAATAAAAATTTTAAATGAAGATGGCAAGAATATTGTTGATATTAAGGCCAATATTGGCAGTCTCCAAAGTATCCAAGATAAATTATTAGAGGGAGAGCTAAAATCATTTGATTTATACTCCTGACAATTAGTCTGAACTTGATTCATTCTTCACACCTTTAATAAATTTATTGATATCTCCTAAGCAGCATTTTCCCGAAGGGTTGGCCGTTTCACAAAAGCAGCCTGGGTCTTTAATTTTAGCTTTTATATCGTCAATTACTTCCTGCTCACTGCCATTTTTTATGGCCTCATAGAGTTCTTTTTTTGAATGCTTAAAGCAATAACAGATTAGACCATCGAGATTAATCTCAATTTTACTATCATCATTTTTTGAGTTTTTATCGCAACATTTCATACTTTTTTGACCTTGGACTTAAACTTCGCAGCACATGTTCTACAGCAAAATTGATACGATTTCCCATTGTGTTGAAATTTAGGAGTGGTCTTTTTTACTCGAAAAATAACTCCACTGATGGGACATTTAGTAACCTCCCCAATACTGGCGTTACCATTTGGCGCAACCTCATCTTTTTTGTAATTCACACTTTTTTCAGCACAGCCGCGCTTGCAAATTTTGTTCATCTTTGGATCATAGGTGCTAGAGATTATCTTTTTAACTGAGTCTAAATTCACGGGATGAGCGTTAGTTGATTTAAGATTGCAAGGGTCTTTATTTTCAAACGACCAATAGGCAATATAGCCAGGACTACTTTTTATTTCTTTGATGATTTTACAGCCGAGTTCATCTGATATTTTTATAACAGCACTCCCAATATTTTTTTTGGGATTTGGGTTGGTGTGATCTACGCTTAAAATTTGCTGATCACTTAACCCAGCTCTTTTAAGCGCTTCTCTAACTCCAATTTCGCAACCTCCACAGGTCATGCCTTCTACATACAATGTTTTAACTTTTCCTGCGCCGGCCAATGTCTTATTTTGCGCTTGAGAGACTGAATCTAATACAAATGGAGAGATGACAAAAAGCAGGGCAATAAATGACGAAATGCTAAGACCCATTCGCCTCATTTTTCGTTTTTTAGGGTCAGCACATATTGTGCCTTCTTTGCATTCATTCTTTTCAAGTCTGTAATTCATAAACCATCCTAGTCCTATTAATGTGATTACTATTCCAATTATAATTCCTCGATATTGATCTAAAAATAATAGCGACGTTGCTCCACCGATTCCTATAGTTCCAAATATGAAAGGTCCAATACAGCAGAGTGAGCTTACTATTGCTGCTACTATTCCACCTCCATTAATCCATTTAATTAATTTGATCTCTTTATCTTTCAATTACCCTCTCCAAACAAGGTCAAAATTCAAATGGCACCTTTTTTTAAGGCCCTCTTCTCCATTAGAATTGCAGGCATCTACAAACTTATTCAACACTCTTTTCATTTTATTAAGTGACTCCATCTTTTCTTCAACTTCCTCTAATTTTGAAAGAGCAATATCTCTCCCTTTCCTGCAACTGACACCACTGTTTTTCAAATCAAGCAATTCCTTTATTTCGGTCAATGTAAACCCAGCGCTCTTGGCCATTTTTGTAAACTCAATTCTTTCGATACTTCCAAGATCATATTCGCGATACCCAGAATCATCCCTTGCAGGCTCAAGAATTATCCCCTTCTTTTCGTAGAACCTTAAAGTCTCTCTATCTAGCCCTGTTTTTTCAGTTAGTTCTTTTCTTTTCATTGCATCCCTCAATATTAATATAAGCCTGGTACCATACTACCATGTAAAGAGCCGAATTTAGACAATTGAAGGATTTTTATAATTAAGTGGTTATGCAACGCCTGAATGTCTTAAAAACTCTCAAGTATTGTTTTAACAGTCCTTAGCTTATCAGGATTAAGTCTCTTTAAAATTTCAATGCACTCAGAAAGAGTATGCTCAGGTGCATCCTTTTTATCATTTAGGAAGTCCAAAAATTCTTTATAGGTGTACCCATAAGAAGTGACGACTTTCATAATAAAATCCGGGGCCAAATCCATTCTGCCATTTTCAGCATGGCTAATCATGGAGTCACTTACTCCCACAATTCTTCCGGCCTTCCTCATTGAAATATGACGAGACTCCCTTAAGTATTTCAAGATAAGAGATTCTTTTGTCATTACCTTCTTGTCTGATCTTCTTTTCTTTTGTTTTTTTGTCATTGCATCCTCCTATTAATAAAAATGGTTAAGATGCTCTTTGATAGACTAAGCAGCGTATCCTTTAAATTCATAGGACTAAGCTGCTTAGACCACGCTTGCCGAAGCAGCGTAGTCCAAAATATGGGTGGAGTTTTTCGAAGTAGCACTAATGTAGCAGAAAAGTAGCACCTTTCATGTGACATGGAGTGATTTCGAGTGACGAAGGAGACAAATTGAACCAAACGCCTATTGGGTTGGGTTTATAAATGATTTAAATTATTTAAATTGGTCTTTTAGGGATGCCCACCACTCAACTTGGGTTGAGTGGTGGAGGTGGTGGGAATCGAACCCACGTCCGAAACAGTTTTCAAAGTGCGGCCTACGTGCGTAGTCTTCGTTTATCGTCAGAAGACAAGACTATTTCATTTTGTAAAAGAAAAAAACCCGGTGGTTTTTTTATGAGATTTACCCGGCGGTTTCTCAAAGCCTAGTTCAACTGAAGACTTAGCAGCTTTGGTACGTTCTGTTTCTTGGGTGTACCCCCTCAGCTACTTAGCGGCGGCTTAAATTAATTAAGCGGCCATAGCAGGTGCATAATTAGATTCTGCACTTATAGTGTGATCGGATTTTTACTGGGCCATCCGATCAACCCAGACACGCCCACACAATGTCCAGTGCCCCGTCGAAACCATGGCACCCCCAAGTGTGAACCTCTGATTTAACACGATTATCAGCGAAATGGCGACTTTTATCCTGCATAAGAAAACAAATTCAATCAAACGACGCCTTGCAGGGCCGCCTTCCCCTACTCGCTATAATGAAACTCAATAAACGGCTTCACCTCAAGCTTTGACAAATATGGCACCTCCAGCGCCATTTTTGAGCGAAGTCGAACTCGAAACCGAGTAAACGCCCAATCCCCTGACGATTCCTCTCCCTCTATTTCCTCCAAAATCTCAAGGGACTTTTGGTACTGCTCCTGCAAATCAAATGCACCATCATTTGCCCTCGCCCCCACACTCACCGATAAAAATATCATCAACATCATTAAAAGTTTCATGGCGCCCCCTAAAAATTTAAATTGGTAAATTCTAATTCCACACTTGAATTTCCGGCCAAGGTCACCGCGCCAATATCACCACTGGCCGAAACAACATAGGTGGTACGGACCTTTGGAATTCCCCAGTTTTTTTGTGCTCCCTCACTCGCGGCCTTCCTCTTTTTAAGAGAAAACTCATGAACGGACTTCCCCAACTTTTTGGCAAACTTAAATATTTTTCTAAAACTTTTTGCCAATTTTTTTTGACTAAGATGAAAAATGGACTTTTCACCATCTCGAAAAAAATCCACGCCAAACTTTTCAGCAACACTCTCATGTAATCCTACATTTTCTTGAACCACAAAAGAAACGGCTCCCTCTAATCCAGATTCAAAGGCAGATGATTTAACCTTCGGAGGCCTAATATAAAGATAAGTCGACAACGCCGCACTACCTTTAAAAATCCCAAGCTTTCCCTTACCTGCTTGAGACACCTCAACTCTGATATGATTGAGCTCTAAACCAAGGTCTCTTAAATCACGTCTCTCCTTTGAAGAATTCTCCACTCCACTTGCCACGAAAGATAAAATATTTTTAACATCCCTTTTTAACGGACTCACCATTGATGCGTTTTTGTTTTTTACTTTTTTCCACTCAAAGCGAATTCTCAAATCGCCGCCAAGCTTTGTGAGAAGCGCCGCTGGTACCCCGGCCTCAAGAGCGAGCGAAATATCAAATAAGATACGATCGATATGCCAGCCAGAAGGATGAGTCGCCGAAGCGGCCCCGGCCACCTGATCCATCCAGCGCGTTTTTTTCAGAAGTGCATCTCGAATAAAGTCTCTCTCCAAAGAAGTCAGAAAACCTTCTCTCCCCATATTTAATTTTTCCACATACGCGCCAATCTCGCTTTCCGGGTTTTCATGAAAAGTAATGTCCACTTTATCGCTAGCGTTTGATTTCACGTTGCGTTTTTTCCAAAAAACCTGGCCAACGTTTTCTCCTCCCCAAGAAAGAACGCCAAATCCCCCTTTTAAACCTAAGCTAAACTGAGTATTAAATCCTGTTAGCGCCATCTCTGAAGTAGAAAAACGACGACTCTTACTATGCTCTTCAAGACCATTACTAATAAACGCTAGACTCTCATTGAGATTTTTTTTAAAACGAAAATTTCGAAGTAGATGTTTGTCCACCGTCATTTCTAATTCAGGAATCCCATAATCAGAGCGCTCAATAAACTCTTCAGCGGAGAGAACCTCTGAAATTAACACCATAAAAACTAATAAAATTATTTGCTTCATTATCAATCCTCAATTTTGAAGTTATTTGTTAATGCGGTCAAAAATGGCGAACCCACCGGCCATTGAGGTCGCCTCAATAACATTTCCCAACCCGAGAGCGGCGCCTACGCTAAAACCTAAGCGAATTTTAGTAAGCTTTTTATCGTTATTTTTTTGATTGATTGCCTCGACTTCACCAACCTTCGTTTCAAAAGATTTCAGCAAATGAAATAATCGAGACGACATTTCATTACCTTTTTCTTTTATCATCACTTCCCGGCCGTTTTGATCAAGTCCGATAAAATTAATCTCGCCATAAGAAATCACTGGTAATAAAAAAATTAAGCTAGGAATTAGATACTTGAAAAAAAACATCAACATCTCCATTTAAAAAATTTAATTAAATGGTAGTTCAATATTTTTTTAAGTGATGTTAATAAATGATTAAATGTTAGTTTTCGATAAGCTTGTTATTAAAAAATAATTCACTAACAACAAGCAGACTCTTTTTCATTTTTATCTTTTTCGCACTTGATCCAATTATAAGTAATCGCCCCAAGAGAGGCTCCTATAATCGGGGCAACAATAAAAACCCATAAATGTTGAAATTGCCCCGACATGATCGCTGGAGCAATGCTTCTGGCGGGATTCATAGAGGCATTTGTGAGCGGCCCAATCACGAAAGCACTGAGAGCAACAGTAGAACCAATGGCAATTCCCGCCAGCTCACCAACTGCGCGCGAGTCCGTGGCGACACTCATGATCACAAACATGAGTGAGAATGTCGTAATTACCTCCAGAAAAAACCCTGGAACAATACCAATACTCAAAGCGGTCATTCCAAATTGATGCTCACTTCCTAAAATCAGATAATGAGTCACAGACGCAAGAATTGCCCCAAGGATTTGAGCAAGCACATAACCGAGCACCCGATGCCCAGGCAGCTTTTTCGTGAGCCAAAAAGCAATGGTTACCGCCGGATTAAAATGCGCGCCAGAAATATGCCCGACAGCATAAATCATAATCGAGACGGCACCGCCCCAAATCAATGGAACAAAACCACTATGATAGCCTGGCAAAATTTCGGCCATAATCATTGAACCACAACCAAAAAATATGAGAAAGTAAGTTCCAATCATTTCCGCTATATAGTGAGAAGGTTCGTGCTTCATTTTAGATCTCCATTATTACAGAATGTAGGTTTTCAATCATGTTTTTAATTTCATCACGCACGCGGCGATACTCTATTAAAATATCTTCTTCATCGCTCATGTCGTGAGTTAGCGCTGGCGGGTCATCAAATCCATGATGAATTATTTTTGCCCCGGGAACAAAGGGACAGTTTTGATCCGCATCTGCACAAACAGTAATGATTAGATCCAAGGAGTGTTTTATTTCATCGAGGGTATTAGATTCATGCCCACTTATATCCACGCCGACCTCGCTCATGACTTTCACAGCGCGTGAATTGAGTCCATGTTTTTTTGTACCGGCAGAGAAGAACTGAAATTGATCTCCGAGTAAATGCTTTCCCCACCCCTCGGCCATCTGCGAGCGACATGAATTTCCCGTACATAAAAATAAAATATTTTTCATTTTTTCTACTACCTACAATTAATGAATGGCTTAATATAATGCAGTATATATTATTGGTTTATTATTTGGCGCATTTTTTTTATTGAAGCGCATAAAAATGGATCGTTTGTTGTGATAAAGCCTAAATTCTGATCAAAAGCAGAGTTTATTACCTGTTCATTATCAACTGTCCAAATACCATTTAATAAGTTTTGCTTATTTTTTTTTACTCGCTTGTAATTAAAACTTGTATACATAATACTTGCGTCAAATTTCTGGCTTGGAAAAACATAAAGTAAGTAGAGTCGATAAAATGCAACTGACTCATCCGCGCTAAAAATTTTACTCAAACATTTTAAAATTTTTGTTTTAAAAGAAATAATATTAATTTTCCGGTTCATTGATAATGATTTTTTAATTAAATCAATAGTTTTATTACTTGGTGAATCTTTTAATTCTAAAAAAAATTCAAGGCGATTTCTCAAATCGTCATCCAAAACGTCATTAAGCACTGGAACAACTTCCCCATTTCTCAAAAGGCAGTTTTTCCTAATCGTGAACAGAAATAACTCACTCACATTTTTGTTCAATGGACATTTATATCCTGGCCGGTCCATAGCAACACCATTCAGCGTTCGGTCATGTAGAAGAATTGGATAACCGTCAAAAGTATGGCGAACATCAATTTCGACTCCATCAGCCCCCGCGTCAAGGGCAGAGACAATCGCACTCATCGAATTTTCCAATTCATATTTATTGTTTCCTCGGTGGGCCACGCACTTTGTCTCAACGATCTCTTGTGCAGATACTAGCGTTGAAAAGGTAATATACATTATCAAAAAAATTCTTTGCATTGTTCGCCTTCATGTCGGGAATTATAGCCAACCCTATTTTAAATTCTCTCTTTGTCATAAGTAGAAAAATAAACTAGTAATGTTTTCCTCCATCACTTTCAGAAAACAATATAAAAACAATGACTTAAGCAACATTCAACCGTTACTTTTTTTCAGATAACATTGTGGAAAATTTCGTTTTTCATTAATTTGAGAGGGTTCGACAATATAGAGGACGATTTATAATGAAAGCCCACCAATCACTAAGAAACTTTTTTTACCTAATTTCCTTTTTCATCTTGTTTATCTCTGCATGCTTTGCTCTGGATCCAAATGTTCAGGAGCTTGTGAATTATGAGACGAAAGCCAACAGGGTTGCCGTTCGCTCCAATGAACGAGTCGATATTCAACATTATGAAATCCCTCTTGAGCTCGTTGGAAAAGACCTTGCTGACCGAATGGACAAAAATATTAGAGATGCACTTATCTTTAACAAAAATGGTGTGGAATACGTCCGCTGGGTAATCAATCCAGAAGACACACTTTGGCACTTAGAAGTTGAGGAGTTTCTTCGATCAAAAGGCTTGGATGCAACAAAACATACTCACTTAAAGGGTTACATGACTGCGAGTAGATCCTATATTGTTGAGGATCTTCGTACTGGCGCACAGTTTTCGATTAAAGTTAGCACAAACATGACTGGTGGAAATTGGAGAGACAAAAAGCAACCTATTCAAGACGCTAAAGATATTCGTGTTATTGCAGATTACGTTTACAACGAACAACAAGCTAAACCATTTGAGCACATGATCACGATGGATGAGCCCGGAATTTTTTCTATCGAAGCCCTTGATCAAGCAATGGTCATCAGAACCCTCGATGGATTAGTGGGAAGTAAAAAAATATACCTTCCAGGATTTTCGGCCATGCATACAAGAGTTGGTCGACAAATTGCGCTCCTTAACAGATCTCAAGACCCAGAGGCGTTTTGGCGAGAGCACTATAATAAGCCACTTGCAAAGGCGTTGGCAGAACTTGCTTATCGAACAGGTCTTACTTACGATTCTCCACACTCTCAAAATTTTTTAATCGAGCTTGATCAATTTCTTCGCCCAACGGGAAAAATAGTTATCAGAGATTTTGGCGATTCCTATTTATCAAAAGAATATTTTGCAGCAAAAGGAAGAACGGACATCACCGATAATTGGACTCAAAAGAATGTTAAATCGAGATATTTAAGAGCGTCTGTCGGCATTATGCATGGAAATAAATTCCCTACATGGCTAAACGAAGCGCAATATGAAAACTGGGGAGAAGAATTTTTTCAAGAGTATAAAAAAGAATTCTCTCGTTTATCAGGAATCCCAGACGCAAAGCTTCGTGCCCCCATTACAAGAAAACATAAGTATTTTAAAAGTAAATTTAAACTTCAAGGTACTCAATGGGACAAATTTTTTGAAGACATAAAATTGAAAACCCAATTAAGAGCAACCCTGAACTCTTTTAACTGTCGAGCTATTTTTAATTAGTCATAAGGTTACAGAGAGCTTTTTACATATTCTAAATATTGATTTCGATATTCATCTTTCTCTTGCAAGAAATTATGCATTGAATCCTCGACTCGAATTAACTCACAGTTTGGTAATTGATCACATAGCATTTGCTGTTTTTGATTACTAACAATTAACTCCTTACCCGCTTGAAAAATTGTAATTGGGGCAAGAAGCCTCGGCGACTCATCAAACAGTAATTTCTCACTTTTTATGGCTTCATATGCCCATCTTACCGTTACCGATCCAAGCCTCACTGTGGGATTATCTAAATCAATTCGTCGAAAATTACGATAACGAATCATTGACTGCGAAACATCATTTTCTTCAAAAGACCAATCTCGCCAGCCGCCTTTTCCAGGTACATAAGAATTGGCCATTCCAACTCCGATTAACATTAACGTTAAATAATAATTTTTATCTGTTTCTTCCTCATCCAATAAACCTATCAATGGCGCATTCAATAACAATTGATCAAAAAGAGGATAAGCCAATTGATACCTTATCCCGTGATGAGCACCCATTGAATGTGCAGCTAGAGATATGCGTCGGTACTTATTTTTAATATCTAAATACTCAAACAAAGAGTTTAAATCATCAACAACATAATTAAATTTTCTTATATGGGTTTTTTCGGGATCACTTAGAGACCTTGATGAATATCCCTGCCCACGAAATTGAACGATTAAAATATCACGAGCTAGCTCTTTCAAATCAAAGAGTGTTTCTGCATACCGCTCTAGCGGTTCGCCTTTTCCTGGCAAAATAACAAGTAAGTCTTGATGCCCCCTCTTGATCAATTTATAAGGAATTTTTTTAGAAGCATCATTTGAATAAGGGTGAAAGCGCAAGGCTTGCAAATTATAATATGGCATTATTTCACTTTCATAGCGTGACTCAAATTCACTCTCCTCAACTGCATGCGATACTCCGGAGGCAACAAACGAAAGAAGGATTAGAAAAAATCTCACCGAATAAACTCCATTTTATTAAACAAACTAATAATTTAGTTTTTAGCCTAGTAATTATTAGATTTAATTTTTATTATTGTACTATGAGAAATTTATTTGTTTTATTTTTTTTCCTTTCTGCATGCTCTTCAATAAAAGCCCCCTCTCGATCATCAGGTATTATTATTGCCCACCGAGGCGCTAGTGCATTTTTACCTGAGCACACGCTTGAAGCCTATGCTTACGCGCATGCTCATGACGTTGATTTTATTGAGCCTGATGTGGTGTTAACAAAAGATAACATTCCCATTTGTCTTCACGACGTGACCCTTGAAACAACAACGAATGTTGAGCAAATTTTCCCTAAAAGGAAACGTAAAGATGGGCATTGGTATGCGGTTGACTTTACATTAGATGAAATAAAAAAACTAAATGTTCATGAAAGAGCTCATCAAGATAAAGCTATTTTTCCAAATCGTTTCCCAAAAGGAATGTCTTCGTTTCAAGTGCCAACTCTAATGGAATTTATTGAATTGATTCAAGGTCTAAATACTTCTACAGGCAAGAACGTTGGAATTTATCCAGAAATAAAAAAACCTGAATTTCACCTAAGAAACGGAATTAACTCCGCTCCAATAATCATGCAAATTCTAAAAAATTATAAATACGACAACCATCTCGACAAAATCTTCATTCAATCATTTCATCCAGACACACTAAAAAAGTTAAAAACGAAAATACCATTAATACAATTAATAGGAGAAAATGACTGGGGTGATTCATCAACTAACTTTGACATTTTAAAAACGAATGATGGCCTTAGAGAAATTCGCACGTATGCCAATGGCATTGGAATATGGCTTGGCCATATCAAACAAGACCCAACACTGATAAAACGAGCAAAAAGTATGGGACTCCAAGTTCATGCCTACACTCACCGGCCAGAGAGAACGAAACATTCAAAAGATTATTACTTTAAAACGTTAGGCCTTCATGGTGTTTTTAGCGATGTACCGTCGTTGAAATAACTGAAATAAATCAATAGCTTAGTCATTATTTTTCAGAAAAGCTGACTTAGGTCATTAATCTATTTCCCCTACAGTGACAAATGTCACCTAATTATTCCTCCTTCTTTGATTAAGGTCATGCAGTTTATTGGCGCACCGAGCGATACTGTATTTAGCAAAAGGAGAATATCATGTACCAACAAAATTCAGAAACATGTCTACAGAAACTGTCAGTGAAATCAAAAGATAAACTAACAAAAGTGCTTATCTTCTTATTAAATTATCCAGACAGATATATCCCAGTATGTGACAACGGAAAATTAACTGGTACAGTTGATAAGCTTAAATTAGCAAACTTATCAAGAAGGAAGTTAGAGCGCCTTACGGTACAACACTTAAAAGAAGACGCCCCATTTATAGCGCTTGAATCCTCCTCGACAGAAGTTCTAGAAAAAGAAATGAGAAATAAGAGAATCGAGCATGTATACATAATCGATAATGAATTTAATTTTAAAGGAATTCGATCGATTTCCTTGGTTCAGTCAAAAAAAGTTTTTGATCGTCTATTTGATATTTCAGTTGATGAGCAAAGAGAGGTTTGATTACTCTTCTTCGCTCATCAAATTTTCTAAGCTCTCTTTTTCTCAAAAAGATTGAACCCAAACATTCCAATTAAAATAGATCCCATAAGTATAAAAATCTCACTTTTTAAGGTGACAAGATTTACGAGCGCGGGACCTGGACATACACCGACAAGCCCCCAACCAATACCAAATAATACGGACCCTAGAAGTAATTTATTATCAATTGCCTTGTTTGTGGGAAGACATAGATCTTTTCCAATAAGTGATTTTCGCTTCTGAATAAATCTAAAGGTAATTAAATTAAACCCAACAGCACCACCTAAAACAAAAGCAAGTGAATAATCCCAATTACCTAAAATATCTAAAAACCCAATTAGCTTTTGAGGGTCAATCATTTGTGAAATGATTAAACCAATTGAAAATATTAAACCTGAAATAAACCCAATAATTAATTCCATTTCAAACTCCTGCTTTTAACTTAAAGAATGCGCGCCATATAAACGGTAACCATGCCAGCGGCCATAAATGTTAGCACTGAAACAAATGAGCGCAGAGATAACCTTGCAAGTCCACAAACTCCATGGCCGCTTGTACAGCCACTGCCAAGCCTGGTTCCAAAACCAATCAATAATCCCGCAATGATTAACTTTGGTGTAGAAAAATTAAACTCATGGGTAAAAAGCTCAGGCTTCGTTTTCAAAAAAACAACTGCACCGACAACTAAACCTGCAAGCCAAGCATATCTCCATCCATTTTCTTTTGTTCCCGTTGTGATAACCGTTCCAACAATTCCCGAGATTCCACTGATACGGCCAATTCCCCATAATAAAATTGAGCTCGACAAACCAATTAATAAACCGCCAAGAAGAGGCATTTGCCATTCAATCATTTTACTTCCCCTTAAAGTTTACAGGAATCTTTAAATAACTCATTCCGTTTGTTTCGGCCGGCGGTAACTCACCAGCATTAATATTTATTTGAATACTTGGTAGTAGCAATTTAGGAGCATTTAGACCTGCATCGCGATTGGTTCTAAAAGTAACGAACTCCTCTTTTGTGGTTTCCGCTTTGAGCTGTATGTTAGTTTGCCGACTTTCTTTAATCGTCGTTTCATACTTTAACTCTCGCCCACCCGGTTGATAATCGTGGCCCACAAAAACTCTCGTCTCTTCAGGAAGCGCATAAAGTTTATTGTGAATAGACTCATATAAATCAGCTGCACTTCCCTCCGGAAAGTCACATCTTCCTGTTCCATAGTCAGGCATAAAAAGTGCGTCTCCGGAAAACACCATATCCTCAATCAAAAAACTGACACATGCAGGAGTGTGCCCAGGTGTTGAAATCGTTTTAATCGCAACACTTCCCGCCTGAATAACTTGACCATCTTCTAGTAACAGATCAAATTGTGATCCATCTGCTTTTAAAAACTCTAGATTAAAAGCGCTTTTGAAAACTTCTTGAACCTTCACAATCCCTGAACCTGCGCCGAGCTTTACTCCTGGGTAAATTTTCTTTAAGTGGCTAGAGCTTGAGATGTGATCCGCGTGCGCATGAGTTTCTAACACCATTTTTGGAGATAATTGATTATCCTGAATAAATGATTGTAGTTCGATTAACGACTCTGTCGACAAAGTCGAAGAAGCAGCATCATAGTTTAGTACGGGATCAATGATAACAGCGTCTGATGTGTTCTCATCATAAACTAGGTATGTTAACGTAAACGTTGGTGAATCATAAAAGGTTTTAACCTTTATTTTGGACATAAACTCCTCCATTGAATGGATGTCTGACTAACTTTGATCTTAATCATAGCAAGCCAGATAGAAAAAAACCTTGATTTTCATCAAAATTCAAAACTGTGAACAGGATATATTTGGTGAATATTGATAATTTTGACTCCTTTTTTCCTCATTTAACATCGCGCAACTTAAAAAAGGGATCATTTATTTATGAGGAGGGACAAGGTCCTTCAGGGATTTACTACATTAATCATGGATTGGTTGGTCTTTATCACCTTGCAGAAAATGGAAAAGAGACATTTTTAAGAGTTTTTGGCAAAAACAACCTCCTTGGCCATCGTTCTTATTTCTGTAAAGAGAAATACCATGCATCATCGCAGGCCATTACTAACGCTGAAATAACGTTCATTCCACAAGAAGATTTGGAAATTTATTTAGGGCAGAATCCTAACTCTCTCCGCCAAATCCTCGCTCAAGTCGCAAGTGATTTAGGACGTTCCGAATTACGAATGTCCGGTCGTCATGATAAAAGTGCAGGCGGACGGATTATTGAGTCCATCGTTTTTCTCAAGCTCCATTACCCCGATCAATTATGGACACGAAAGCAAATTGCCGACTACTCTGGAAGTACGTTTGAAACGGTCACTCGAGTATTAAATAAACTTGAAAAGGATGGGGACATTATCAAAAATGGACGAGATTTTTCCATTATTTCAGTTGAGAGCTTATTAGAAAAAGCGGGCCAGTACTAATTTTTTTTTAGAACTTGATTTCACTCAAGGTTTTTATCAAAAAATAAGTTCATTATAGAACCATGGAAAACTTAATTATTGGTTATATGTTGGCGACATTTGTTGGTTTTAGTTTGGGTCTACTGGGAGGCGGTGGATCGATCTTAACGGTTCCGATCTTGGTTTATGTTATTCACCTACCTGCTAAAACCTCCATCGCTCTAAGCCTGGCAATCGTTGGCATCAGCGGCATCGCCGGAGTACTGGGCCACATCAAAAATAAAAACATCCTCT
>JAURQB010000055.1 GCA_030836365.1 Bdellovibrionota bacterium
CAATTTATTATTTCTCTTATTACAAGTCTGAGCATCACTCTCGTTGCGTTTAACTCTTCTGTATTGAAATTAAATCTATCTTCAATTGTTGGGTTAATTGTTGCCGTTATTGGTCTTACCTACGAATCGATCGCCGATTATCAATTGCGATGTTTTAAGAGACGGACAGATAAAACGAAAAAAGTGATGAATGAAGGGTTATGGAAATTTTCTAGGCACCCTAATTATTTTGGCGAAATTATTTTTTGGTGGGGGATTTGGGTTATTTCCACTCAAGCTAGTTATTGTTTTATTGGAATTATTTCTCCATTGACGATTACTTATCTATTAACTCGTTTTTCAGGTGTCCCAATGCTAGAAAAACGCCACCAAGATAATCCTGAATATTTAGAATATATAAGAACAACTAATACATTGTTGCCTGGCACAAAAAGGAAATAAGATGAAAACGTTAACCAGTGATGATTTAAAATTATTGGAATCAAGATATCGTGCACGCTTAGTGAATTCATTAAGTGGCGTAAAAAGTGCAAATCTCGTCGGCAGTACTGATAAAGAGGGTAGAGAAAATTTATCAATTGTGAGTAGTTGTTTTCACCTTGGTGCTGATCCTGCATTAATGGGACTTATTTTTAGACCTGCAGTTGTCGAGCGTCATACCTTTGAAAATATCGTTGAAACCGGGCAATACACAATAAATCACGTGAATGGGGAAATTGTTGAAAAAGCTCATCAAACGAGCGCACGATATCCAAAAAGCGTCTCAGAGTTCGACGCGACAGGCTTAACTTCTGTCTATGAAAATAATTTTACTGCGCCTTTTGTCAAAGAAGCAAACGTCCAACTTGGACTAAAGTTAAAAAAGAGAATTCACCTTGAAGTGAATAAAACAGAATTGATTATTGGAGAAATTGTCTTAATTCGTTTGAGTGAAGATATTTTAAAAGATGATGGATTTGTAGACTTAGTTTCTGCAAATAGTGTCGGTGTGACAGGGCTTGATTGTTATCATTCAATAAACAAAGGAGACCGACTCTCTTATGCAAAAGTTGATCTCCCTATAACAAAACTTAATTTAGATGGTGAAAAACTGTAGGCATTTTTTTTAAAACTACGCGTTTTCAACTGCTTTAGGTAACCCGATCAAGTTTACATTTTTACAAATTTCATCCATTGCGGTTTGAACATCAGCAAATAAAAATTGGTGCCCTAAATCATTGAGGGCCTTGGGATGGACAATTTGAGAGTCCAAAATAATGGATGCCATTTCGCCAAAAATTAATCGAAGCATAAATGGTGGAACTGGAAAAAATGCAGGTCTGCCAACGGCGCTTCCAAATGCTTTGGTGAACTCTGAATTGCTGACAGGCTTTGGTGACACAGCATTTACAATTCCGCTGTAGCGTTCATCGCTTAAAGCTTTCATATAAATATTAACAAGGTCTTTAACATGAATCCAAGACATGGTTTGTTTTCCATTTCCAATTGGGCCGCCGCCGCCGAGTTTAAAAATCGGCAGTAGCTTTTGAAGTGCTCCACCGTTATTGCCAAAAACAACACCAACTCTAGTAATTAATGTTCGCTTCGCATTTTTTATACTCATTGCGGATGATTCCCACTCTTGGCAAACATTCGTCAAAAATCCTTTTCCTAAAATTCCATCTTCATTTAAAATTTCAGGTGTATTAGCCTCATAAATTCCGACGGCCGACGTAGAGATAAATAAATCGATCGGGCTGCTAAGATGTGTATTAATTGCCTCAACTAAGTTGTTTGTTCCCAAGATCCTGCTGTTGTAAATTTTCTTTTTTTGCGCCGTTGACCACCTTCTGTTGGAGATGTTTTCACCCATCAGATTGATCACTACATCTACATCTTTACTTCCATCTGAGTTAACAAATGCACTTTTTGGCGCAATCTCTTGCTCCGGGTTCCACTTAAAATATTGGACATTGGCCTGTTTACTGTCCTCATATTTTTTTGGATTTCTCGTTAAGATTTTAACGGTGTGATTGTCATTTAAGAGTTCTTTTATTAAGTATCCACCGACAAAGCCAGTAGCACCTGTGATTAAAAATTTCATTTTATACCTACTTATGTTTATGTTCTGTCTATGATTCTAGGTCTTTAATGACCTGTAAACAAGCGTTTGCGATAGATCTAGGCCAGACACAGCACAAACAAAGCTCACCAAAACCTATTTTCAATAACTTCATTCCCATTCATCATTGCGATAGTTTTGCCTCATTTATCATTGCGATAGTTTTGCCTCATTCATCATGGGGGTGCTGCCGCGCTTTTTGGAGTGATGAGATTTTTCATACTTTATTGTCCGAAGACACAATATCGTGTACTTACAAAGGAAATGCAGTATTTTTTGGAGCAAATGCTCTAATCTTTCTTGGAGGCTTGAGGCCATGGTTTTTGAGGGGTCTGAAAAGAAAATAGAAATAGTCGTTAGCGACTCAACAGGAGATCTACGACTTCTTGGTCGAAAGTATTGGGAAAAAATCGTTTCCAAATGCAATGCAGAGATTATATCTGAAATTAAAAACGACGAGATGATTGCTTATCTATTAAGTGAGTCTAGTTTGTTTGTGTGGAAGAATTCAATCCTAATGATCACTTGCGGAAAAACATCTCTGGTAAACTCGCTTCTTGAATTCGTTAAGGATTTTGGCGTACTGAATATTGAGAATGTTCTTTTTCAGCGCAAAAATGAATACTACTCCCATTTACAAGTGAGTAATTTTTACGATGATTTAGATCTTTTAAAAGAACTATTACCAGGTAGTGCTTGGCGACTTGGTGAATTGGATGGACATCATAATTTTATTTTTTATTATGAGCAAACAACGGCAAAATTTGAAAATGATAAAACTCTTGAGCTTCTTATGTACAATTTAGAAGAAGAGGTTGGAGAAACGCTACGCTCGGAAAATTTGAACATTAAAAATATTCGAGACATTCTTGGCCTAGATAGCATTTTTTATGATTATCAAATAGATGATTTCTTGTTTAGCCCTTGTGGTTACAGTGTCAATGGAATTAAAGACGATAGTTATTTCACCATTCATTTAACGCCTGAGAAAGATGGCTCCTATGTCAGCTTTGAAACGAATGATGAGCGCTTGGGCCATGACGAATTAGTTTCTCATTTTATTAAAAAATTAAGACCAAAAAGTTTCGATACCATTTGTTTTAATCTCTCTCAATTAAAAGCTCTTGATGGCCAGACAGTGATAAATAAATGTGACCATGAAATTTCAAATAAGTTGAGTGTTTCTTTTGCTCAACACATTAATAATCCGGTAGCGAAAACTTCCGCGAGTTATCAATTATTTTAAGGGGACAAAATGTTTTCAAATCTTTATGTTGAAGAAAAAATGGATGATAAATACGCACTTAAATTTAAAGTGAATAAGGTATTATTTAGTGGTAAATCTCTATTTCAAACTGTGGACGTTGTTGAAACGGAACTGCTTGGAAAAATGCTATTGAATGATGGACTCATTATGGTTTCAGAGCGAGATGAGTTTGTCTATCATGACATGATTACTCACGTGCCAATGTTTACTCACCCTAACCCCAAAAAAGTTCTTGTTATTGGTGGTGGAGACGGTGGAACTGCGAGAGAAGTACTTCGTCATCAAAGTGTCGAGCGTTGCGTGATGGTTGAAATAGACGAGATGGTTGTAAACGCCTGCAAGGAACATATTCCTCAAACCTCCAGCGCTTTAAGTGATCCGAGACTTGAATTAATCATCGGTGATGGTATTAAGTTTGTTAAAGAAACCAGTGAAAAGTTTGATGTTATTTTAGTCGATTCAACTGATCCGATTGGCCCTGCAGAGCCGCTTTTTAATGTAAGTTTTTATCGCGATATTGAAAAGTGTTTGAGTGATGATGGGATTGTCATTTCTCAAGGTGAAAGCCCATTTTATCTCAAAGAGATGCAGCAAAAACTTTTGGGAATTAAAAAGGAAGTTTTTCCTATAACAAGTATCTATAATTTCTCCAATCTTACTTATCCTGGTGGATTATGGTCATTTACTGTCGGGTCAAAAAAATATCACCCGGTCAGAGATTTTAATCCTGAACGTGTTGAAAAATCTGATTTGAATTTTGAATATTATAACAAAGATATTCATACGGGCGCATTTGCTATTCCAAATTTCATGCGGCAGAATTTAGGTGATTTTATTCAAGGTTAGGAGGAGACATGAAGTATTGGTTAATGAAAACCGAACCGGATGTATTTTCCATTGATGATTTAAAAAACCACCCCCAAAAAACTTCCCCTTGGGAGGGAGTGCGAAATTATCAAGCTCGAAACTTTATGCGCGATGAAATGAAAAAAGGGGATAAAGTACTCATTTATCATTCAAATTGCAAACCGCCAGGAGTCGCTGGAATTGCTGAAGTTTGCAAAGAGTCTTATCCCGATCATTTCGCCTGGGATAAGAAATCAAAATATTATGATGCTAAATGTGATCCACAAAATCCACGCTGGTTTATGGTGGACGTAAAATTTAAAAAGATGTTCAAAAGCACCGTTTCTTTAAGTGAGCTTAAAGAAGTCAAAGCGCTTGAGTCTATGTTAATTTTGCGCAAGGGAAATAGGCTTAGCATTACTCCCGTGACAAAAAAGGAATTCGAAATTATTGAGAAAATGGGAGATTAAACGAGTCCCATTTGTTTGCCTTTTTCCATAATTTCAGCTTTTTCCTCATCGCTCATATTTTGAAATTTTTCAAAAAGCTGCTTTTTTTGCTCATCACTCATGTTTTCAAACATTTTCATTGCCTGTCCAAAGGGAGAGCTCTCATCTGCTTCAACTTTAGTAAAAATAACCTTATCACCATCCGTCGTCGTTTCAATCAATAGCTTCTTAATTTCTTCTCTTACTTGGTTGAAATTGACGTTAAGTTTATCGGCAAATTCATAAATTTTTTCG
>JAURQB010000056.1 GCA_030836365.1 Bdellovibrionota bacterium
ACTTTATTCTTTTTTACAGTTTATCGCCGCTCCTTTATGGGGAGCGATAAGTGATCGCGTGGGAAGAAAACCGGTTTTACTTATTTCTGTTTTTGGGTTGGCACTCAGTTATCTTCTTTGGTTTTTCTCTGGTAGTTTCACGCTCCTTATTTTTGCGAGGCTTATTGGTGGCATTATGGGAGGAAACATTTCAACCGCAACAGCTGTTGTTGCTGACGTGACGACGGCCAAAAATAGATCGAAAGGAATGGCGACTATTGGGATCGCATTTGCCTTTGGTTTTATTATCGGCCCTGCGATGGGCGGGATTTTTAGTTTAATCCGTCTAGATGAAATGTATCCAGCGTTGACGGCCTACGGGGTAAACCCATTTAGTGTGCCGGCGTTAATTGCTTTTGTTCTAAGTGCTTTTAATCTTGTGTGGATCGCGCGAAAGTTTAATGAAACGCTACCGCCCCAAAAGAGAGGACAGGCAGAATTAAATCGAACCGTTAATCCGATTAAACTTTTTAAACCTCTTCCATATCCGGGAGTGAATATTGTTAACGTCGGGCACTTTTTATTTCTCTTTGCCTTTAGTGGAATGGAATTTACGCTAACGTTTCTCGCGATGGAAAGGTTAGGCTACACGAGTCTTCAGAACGCTTATATGTTTATTTTCATTGGCGTGATTATCGCCCTTGTACAAGGTGGATATGTCAGAAGAAAAGCCGCTATCATTGGCGAAAAACGCATGGCCATGAATGGATTAGTGACAACTCTTCCAGGCCTGATGTTAATTGCATACGCAAAAAGTTCTCTCATGCTGTATGCAGGTTTATTCTTTTTAGCAACCGGTTCATCTATGGCGATTCCCACTCTGACGAGTCTTGTGTCCTTGTACACTCCAGCTGCAGAGCAGGGAAGAAGTATCGGGATTTTTAGAAGTTTGGGAGCGCTTGCTCGCGTTGTTGGGCCTTTACTTGCGGCGGTAATTTACTGGCGTGTAGGTGGTGAGGCGCCGTATATTTACGGAAGTGCGTTTTTGCTTATTCCGATTATCATGATTTCCAGGCTCAAAAAACCTGCTCTTGAGTAATTTTCCCTTTAGGTACGCGGTACCTTTTGGGAGTTTCTATTTATTATGCCCAAAAGGTACCGCGTACCTAAAGGGAGAGAGTGTTTAAACGAGATAATTTTAAAGAGCGCTTAAATTTTCACTGATCGAATCGGCAACTCTTGTGTACTGAATAGGGAAGTCGATTTCTTTTTTCAGCACATCAATAATAAACTCTGGACAATCCATGGGGAGGTCATGTCCGGCCGGTTGTTTACACAAATAAAATGGAGAATCGCAAAAATCGGCAATGGCTTTGCCACAAGTCCACTTACAAAGCTCATCACCTTTTGCGCTCATAAAAACCATTTCATTTTTTGGTTTCTTTTCGAGTTTATAAGTTGCCGCGCAAGCGAGTTGGCGAAAAAAGTTTTCTCGACTCATGGGGTATTGATTGCGATAACCAAGCCACTCATTTGTTTTAAAATATCCATGCTCACTTGATGGGCCACGGTAACTAGTAAGATCATAAATAATCTCTTCTTGCTTTTGCCCGCTTAAGACAAATGACTTTGTCATCATTTGAAGCGCGTAGGGTGTAAGCCTATCAAACAAGGGGGACAAATTTTTAAATGAGCTATTGATCACAAATACTTTTTTAAACGGGTTAATTCTCTGCGCCCATTCGGTCACAAACATGCCGCCAAGGCTAATTCCTAGTAAGTACCATTCGCCTGGATTTTCCGTGTAGAGTTTTTCAAATTGCTCTTGAAGAAAATCGACATTTTCCCTGATGGTAACAGGAGTCGTTTTCTTGTGAAATTCACCACAACCAAGGTTGTCCAGCGTGTGAACCTTGATATCCATCGCGTTTTCAACCAATTCAGGGAACTCGCCCCAGTGTCGTTTTTCTCGTGATAGGCCTCTAATCAGTAATATATTTTTCATTCTGATATTTTGACGTGAAGCCGCTTAGAATTCAAGAGGGCAAAGATTCGAGTAATATTTTCATCATTGATCATCGTTTTGGTCGCAAAATGGCACTGAAATCCGTTGAACTTGGCGCCATATTAAATAATTTCTATCAATCATAATTTCTACCTTGAGAGATGAGTAAATATTTGTAAAAACAATGGAAGATCATTTTATTGGGAGAATAATTTGAAATCATTTCTTACTTTATGTCTTGTTGGCCTACTCACTATTTCCAGTTTATTGGGAGCTCATATTCCTGATGAAATTAATTACGCACAATTAGATCAACTACTTCAAGAACTAGATTCACGCAGGCTTGTTTTAGAGTCTGAAAGAGAGGACATTCTCAATGATCTTCGTTTTGCTCAAGATCGACTAAGAGCAATTGAAGTTGACTTGGCCCAGGAAGAAGTTGAACTTGATCGTATTTATTCCAGAGAAAGAGAAATCTTGCGTGATCAAGATCAAACGCGAGAGCAAATTGAGCGTAACTCAAGAGAGTTGAGGGCCTTGAGTGATGAGCGAAATTCTCGAGAGCGATCTAGAGATCAACTTGCTCGCGAACTTGGGCAAGCAAAAAGACAAGAGAGAGATTTCATTCCCCGTGTTCAGAGACAGGCGACAAAAGTTGCGGCGATAAAAAATGATCGTGATGAATTGGCCAGAACGCTATCTCAATTGGATTCTGAGTTATCCAAGTTAACCCAAGAGCTCGCGGTTATAAATCAAAAGATTCAACAACTGGATAGAGAAAATACGGATTCAAGCCGAGAGATTGAATCGCTTGAGCGTAAAATAAGGGAATACCGATCACGGCAAAATACATTGGCGCGTGAAATTCGAGAGGTAAAACAAAAGATAAGTTCGATTGAGATGCAAATTGTGCGATTAGAAAAAGATATCGCAAAAGAAACTACTGTTGTTGAAACATTAGGTAAAGAAGTTCGCCAGCTTGAAATAAGTGTTGAAGAAAATAATAAAAAAGTAATGGAGCTTAGGCGTGAGTTATTACGTTTGCAGCGAATGAGTCGCCGGGATTATCCAAGAGAAGCGGCGTTAAAAAGGGATATTGAAAAATTAGAACGAATTGGTTCTCAGCTGAAGCAAAAACTTACCAGTAAAAAGCGGGAAGCGAGTCAGGCAAATTCTTCATTAAAAGTACTCGTCAGAAAAAAAGAAAAAAAGTCAGAGGAATTATCAACGGCGATGAAAGAATATCAAGAACTACTTGATTTAAGTAGAAACTTGCCTTCCCTAATCGCTGAACTAGAAAATAAAATTACTGCGCTGGAGAGATTGATCGTTGCTAATACGAGAGAAAAAACGAATCAGTTAAGCCTTAAATCCCGCAAAGAAAGAGAGCGACAATCAGTGGCGCAAAATGCGGCAGAAAAGAGAAGGCAATTAGAGGGAGTAAATAATTTACTGACTCGTGAGGAGCGAGAGCTTGCAGAATTAAATCGGTCGCTTCAATCAATTGTGCAAGCCATTCAAGGCCTAGGAAATCGAATTGAAGAAAATGAGCAGCGAATTCGCTATATTGCCAGGAGACTTCAAGAGTTAGATCAGATCGTAGAAGTCGATCGCCGACGCATGCGAGAAATGGAGAGTGAGCTTGAACGTAATGCGCGACTTATGAGTCAAATTAATCGCCGAATTTCTCAACTACAAGATGAAGCAAATTTTCAAGCAAGAGAAGTGAGAACAATTGAAACTGTTTTGGCATCTAAAGATCGTGAAGTGCAAATACTCGTGCGTGATATTAGTGATGCTAGACAAGAGAGAGCAGCGAGGTTTTCTCTTTATCAGCGGTATGAAAGTCAAGCGATGCAAATTGGGCAAGAGGTTGCGAGAGAAATTTCGAACCCGGCAGGTGAGAATTTAGGAGATGCGGATGCGCGCTTAAAAGGTGAACAAAATGGCATATTCTTTGGGGAAAAAATTGGTTTACTCTCTGGGTTTATTAATGGCCTAAAAGTTGGAGCTGACCGTGGAAAAGTAGAAGGACTTCGTGATGGCCGAGCTGATGATGCTTCCTATCAACAGGGTTACCTTGCCGGCGTTGAATTGGGTGTTGCGAATGCGAAAAGAGAAGCAAATGAAATTGTTTATCCAAAAAGTTATCGCGCTTTTAGAAATTCATTACAGCAAAAAAGCAATTCTGGTTTAGTTGCGACAAATAACCTAAGTGCATCTAGTGTAGAAGTGAGTTCAACGAGTGATCGAAGTGCTCAAAGTATTGATGAATTGATTCAACAAAAAGAGGCACAATTAAGGGAATTGAATTCTCCACGCACAAAATTATCAAAGGCCGAGTATGCTTACTCGACACCAAATGTAGATATTCCACGATCACCTCGAAGCTGTCTTGATGTTTACAGAGGATATGTGGGTTTTGTTGAGGCGTGTGAAAATGCGTTTACTTATGCCTATCAAGATAATTTTGTTACCGCTTATGGGCGAGTATTTAGGAGAGACTACGAATCTTATTATGCGCCAGAATTTCAACGGGCATTTGATCAAAACAAAAATCGAGAAAACGCTAAAGGCGAGCGAGAAGGATATGATTTGGCCTACGCTGAATATTTTGCCAAAGGTGCTGGGGAAGTTTATCAGCAAGGAAAAGAGAAGGGGCAACAAGATGGTTATCAAGATAACATCGCAGAGCTTTCAAAACTTGCCAGACAAAAAGCAAAGGGTGATGCCAAAAAACATTATGACAATCATGCGCTCGTTTGGGTGGGATCAGCGGATAAAATAACTCTCACGACGGATGCTCCAAATAATGAGCTTCGTTCAGGAGCAAGTGTTCGTTTGCAAGTTTCCATTAAAAACTCTGGAGGCCGAGATTTAGTCGCAAGAGCGGGGCGCATTCGTTTGGTTAACTTATCTCCTAATCTTGAAGCGACAACCGAGTGGTTTGAAATACCCAAAGTGGCGAGAGGAGAGATAATTTCTTTTAGTGAACTTAGTTTTAAAATTAGTAAAAACTCACGGCCAGGAGAATTAATTAACTTTAGCGTTGAACTTGAATCTCCTGGTGATGATGTGGATCCTAAATTAATTGAAAGGGTAAACATTTCAAAGCGCTTAAAAGTCAATCCACAAGTTAGCGTAAGTCTTGATTACAATACAGAAACGAGATGGCGCAAATGGAAAATTTGGCCGTTTAAATGGGAGTGGCGAAAAGAATCTGTTGGAGTGAATCTTCAGGGAATTAATGAAAATGTTCCTGGTAAGTATAAGGTTGTTTTAGAGCAGATAGGTAGGCCGAAAGTCATTAGAACTGGTGGGGGAAATTATATTTCATCACCGTCAATCGGGCGAATAAGCTCTGGAGCGGTCAGTTATGAGGTCACCAAAAAAGTTCGGAAAACAACAGTAAAGCTAAAATTGTCTGTTTATTATGAAAGTGAATTAGTTAAAGAGCGTGAATTATCAATTTATCTGAAATAAAAAAGGGAGAACAGTTGTTCTCCCTTTTTTTGTTATTTAAATCTTAAAATTTTTTTAATGACTACCTTGATCCGGCTCCATTTGAGATTGAATAAAACGCTCAATTCCAATGTTATTAATTAGAGTAAGATTTGTTTCAAGCCAATCAATATGCTCTTCTTCAGAAGCGAGGATGCTGGCAAAAAGATCTCTTGATACATAGTCACTTAGGTCTTCGGAAGCTTTGATACCATCTTTAATTGCTTGATGATTTTGATGCTCAAGTTTTAAATCACATTCAAGAATACTTTTTGTATCTGTTCCAACAAATAACGGACCTAGTTTTTGAAGGTTAGGTAACCCCTCTAAAAATAAAATTCTCTTAATTAATTCATCCGCATGTTTCATTTCATCGATGCTAGCTTCGTATTCAAGTTTTCCAAGTTTTGCCACGCCTTGATCCTGAAGCATTCTTGCGTGAAGGAAGTATTGATTGATTGCAACAAGTTCTTGTCCTAAAACTCTGTTGAGTGCGTCGATTATTTTTTGATCACCTTTCATGATTTTTCTCCCAAGTAAATTACCTCAATAGGGTAATGCCCGAAGAATAGACGATCAAGATAAATTTGGAAGTAGGAGAAACCTTTGTTTATTTGATATAGGCGACAAAAGAAGAATTATTTTTTCTGAGTTTTTTGTAGACGCTCTATTGCACTAATGAGGCAAACTCCACAGTCATCACCAACGCCAAGCTTTTTTAAAACATCGTGTGTTTTTGATGTTTCGTTCATCGCTTTTCGAATTTTTTCTTCTGTGATGCCTTTGCAGATACAAATATACATAACGCCTCGTTTGATACTTGAGTAATATTATCACTCGTAGTTTGGCTAGTCAAACAATGGTTCGGCATAATGTAAAAAAATATTTAGTGCAAAACTTAAGTAGTTGAAATTAAATAACGCTAAGCACATTCTCTAGGATAGAGTGCTCTAAAATCGCATCTGGCCCTTCAATGCCAGGGCACATATTGACTTCTAAAACTGTTAATTCATCATTTTTACTAATAAAATCAATGGCATAGAAAAACTTTTGCTCTAATGTATTTATTTCTTCAACTATGTCTAACATTCGCTCATTAGCTTTTTCGGCCTTCTTCCATTGAGCATTCGAGAGATTATGCTTCCAATGCTCATTAGAGTTCTCTTTGATAAAGTGGCCAATTACTTTTCCTTTGAGAACAAGTAGCCTGTGCTCATATTGGTATTCAATAAAAGGCTGAATGATAAATCGAGTGTCGCCCATCGAAGACGTTAACGTTAAAAAATCTTTAAGTGCTGCCTTATCTTCAAGTTTAACGACGCCTTTACCCTTCGCCCCTCGAAGCGTTTTTGCCACAAATGGGCCGTTTGAATTAACCATCTCCAAATTCATATTAGGAAGATAATAGGTATTAATTAGAGGAAGGTTTAGGCTTTTCAAGTGTAGGTACTGATGAAACTTGTCACGATAATGATGATGAACATTCAGTGAATTAAGTAATTCTGCCCCTAATATTTGCCAGTTTTTTGCGACAAGCTGGTCGTAGTCATTGTAGCTTGTTCCTGCAACCCTATTCCAAAAAATAGTCTTTTTTGGATCTGGAAGCCGGCCGGGATATTTTTCCATAAATTTTTCTAAAGGAAGGTCTACTTCGCTAGGTTCAATAACAGTTAATTGGATCCCCATTTTTTTTGAAACCTCTTTTGCTTTATTCAAAAAATAAATGTTTGAGGTTCGTGTCATGATCACCAAGTTTTTACCCGTCATTATTTTTTCCTTTTGTCATTGAGTAGAACTTTCATTACTCTTATTTCCACTCAAAAGTTATTGGTTTTTATGGTTAATTTTTTTAGTTTTCTAGTTTTATCGATTTTCCTGGGCTGCGAATCTAACGTGCCTAATTCAGAGATCAATAGTAATTCAGTTTCAATGAATTCCAAAAACAAAAGTGAGCAACTTAAAAAAAATAAAAAAGATTTACTCAGTATTTCTTTTTCAGGTGATCCAAGCTCTCAAGGTTTAGAAGAACAAAAATATTGTCAAAAAGTAGATCAAAAATTTTATCAATATGGATGGTCAAAAAGTAATTGCTTAGGTTACCAATGGAATTGGGTTCGGCGTTCTTTTTGGGGAAACATTATCCCTTGGGTTGTCGCGGGTGAGCCAGAAGATGTAGACGCCAATACAACGATTGTTCTTTGTGGTGTTCATGGAGATGAGATTACTCCGGTTAAATTTTGTTATGACATCATGGAGTATGTGCAAACACTTGGAGACAAACTTCGTGGCCATCGTGTGGTCATTGCTCCACTTGTCGCACCAGATAGCTTTTTGAAAAAATATCCGACGAGAACAAATGCAAGAGGTGTTGATGTTAATCGTAATTTTCCCACAAAAGATTGGGATAAAGATGCCCTTAGGCTTTGGAAGTCTAGATACAGGTCTACTAAGAGACGTTATCCTGGAAAGGTTAGTAAAAGTGAACAAGAAACTCATTTTCAAATTAACCTGATTAACCGTTATCAGCCTCAAAAGATTATTTCTGTTCATGCTCCGTTAACGATTATTGATTATGATGGGCCAGAAAATGCACACGGGGATAAAGAGCATGTTGCTAAAAGTTTGCTTGTACAAATGAGTAAGAAAGCTAATGGGTACAAAGTAAAAAACTACCCATTTTTTCCTGGGTCTCTAGGAAACTGGGCCGGAAATGAGCGGGGAATTCCAACTTATACACTAGAGCTACCCACTAGTGATAACCGGCTTCATCGAAAATACTGGAAAAAATTTAAGCCTGCCATCTTATATGCCATTACTCATAATTTTAACGTTGCGGAAATTGTTGAAAAATAAATTTTATTTAACAGCCATGTAAAATTGGCAAAGCACTAAAGTCTTTTTCTCGGGTACCCGATATGCACTAGAGACCATGTTTACCTCGGAGTAAAAAATGTTAACTAGTTTTGCTGAATTTAAATTCTACCAATCTTTTAGAATACCGGTCGAGCAGTCAGACAATTTACGCTTTATGCTTAGTAAGGATAACCTGGTTGGTGATGATGATTATATCGATGACGCAATATTAGTTGATATATCTGTAAGCGGTTTAGGCTTTAAATCAATTGAAAGAATAAGTGTGGGAACTGGCTTGAATATTAGTCTTCAGTTTAAAAGGTCTCAATTAGAGCTAACTGGAAAAGTTGTTCGAGCTTTCACAAACTCGGTTAACGATAGTGAGATTATTTATGGTGTTGAGCTAGATGAAGAATCCAAAATTAACCGCTTTTTAGAGCAATATATCTCTAGTTTCTCTACTGATCGTCTGAAAGATTGCTTGATCGAATCAGCTCTTCGTGAACGATATACAGACGCATCAGAGGGGTTTGAAATGTTCTCTCTGCTTCTTAGTTTATTTCAAGATATCACTCATTTTGGTGACAAAGAAGGATTTTTAGAAACGATGCTAGAGGAGGTCGTTCGAATTTTAAACGCTCAACGAGCAAGCATATTTCTCATCAATCCCGAAACGAATGAACTCGAGGCAGCTTGTGCCTTAGGTGTGGATAAAAATGATCTTAAGTTTGATTATCGTTTAGGTATTGCCGGTTCAGTATTTACAACAGGCGTGGCGCTCAATATTGATACTAAAAATGACCCATCTCGCTTTAATGAAAACTTTGATCAAAAACTTGGTTTTGAAACAAAGTCAATCATCTGTCATCCAATTCAAAATAGAGAAGATAAAACGATTGGTGTCATTGAAGTATTGAATAAAAGAAATCAAGATCGTTTTACTATTGAGGATGAAAAGACGATGAAAGTTTTAGCACTCGTTTTCTCAAGTGTGTTTCATAATTTTAATCCAATTAGTGATAAAAGTCAGATTCGTCGGTTTTCAAGACCGTTTGATCGCAAGCACGCTATGCTGGGAAAAACTCCTCATGTTAATTCCTTAAGAAGTTCTATTATTAAGCTAAAAGATATTGATGCTACGGTTCTTATTCAAGGTGAGCGTGGAGTAGGAAAAACTTTATTTGGCAAAATTCTACACTTTGAGGGGCAAAGAGGTTTGAAACCTTTTGAGTTTGTTGATTGCGCGGAAATGGATAATGAAATTCTTAAACTTTCACTATATGGTAATGAAAATCATTCTAGCAAACTTGAATCTTGCCAAGGGGGAACGATATTTTTTCGTGAAATAAACAAGCTCTCTTTGGATGATCAACGAAAATTAAAACAAGTCTTAAAAAATAGAAATTTACCAGGTTCAAAGTACACACTTGATATTAGAGTGATGGCCTCAACGAGTGAAGACCTAACCCAAAAAGTAGAGTCTGGAGAGTTTGATTCAGAGTTTTTAGAACTTCTTTCCGAGTCATTTATCAGTATTGACCCACTAAGGAGACGATCTGCTGATATTAATTCATTGGTTGAATTTTTTCTTAAAATGGAATGTAAAAAACAGGGGTTACTTTTAAAAAGTATGTCTCCAAGAGTAATTGATCAGCTTGAGAATTATGACTGGCCAGGAAATATTATGGAGCTTAAACGGTGCGTGGAAAGAGCGATTTTATATAATCCAAAAAGTCACGTCATTACGGATCTGGATTTAGAAAATTCAGCGATACCATTGGTTGACCTTAATCATAAAAGAAGACAGTTTGGCGAACTTCCGTTTGTTAGTGATTTTAATATTTCCTTAAAAGACCGCTTATCGATTGTTGAAAGAGAGATGATTATTTCAGAAATAAAAAGAAATAATGGCAATAAATCCAAAGCGGCAAAAGAGATGGGGATTTCGCGGGAAGCGCTTAGGAAAAAATTAATTAACTCTGATGAAGTACTGGCCGCGCTTGGAGATAGAGGTGTAAGGCAAACAAGTCGAGATGATGAGCTGAAAAAAGCCAGTTAATTCTTTGCTGTTAATCCTTGATGAATTTATAGTGAACCTTTCTTTCATGTTGGCCGTCTCGAAACTCAGCAAGATAGATTCCCTGCCAAGTTCCTAATTTAATCTGTCCGTCTTCTACCATTAAAGTAAGCGTTTGATGCAGTAAAATAGATTTCATATGGCTTGGAGAGTCATCAGGGCCTTCGGCGGTGTGGGTAATGAATGAAAGGTTTCTTGGAGCAAGATGTTTAAAAAATTGCCCAACATCACTGATTGCCGAAGGGTCATAGGCCTCAGAGATTGCCAAGGCGCAACTCGTGTGCGGTAAAAAAAGATAGAGCATTCCATCACCTTCAATAGAAATATTTTTTATCTCTTGAGTGATATCGTAAAAACGCTCTCCATTCGTTGAAATTTGTTTAGTATTTACTTTCATTTCAAGTGCCTTTTTTTCTTACTTTTTTCATTCGTAGTTTATAGACGTTTTTATTTTTTTCAATAAATTTAATCTATGCTACATTTCATGCTCAAAGTTCCCGAAATAATTGATAATTTAGGAAGTATTGGAATAAATAATAAGGACAATATTTGGAAATAATCATCGATGCCCTTAGAGATTTTCAAGTAAAAGATTTAGTCGACATATTTGTTGTCTCAACTGTCATATATCAATTACTGAAAATCCTTCACGGCACAAGGTCGATGCAAGTAGTTGTCGGTATTGTTTTACTAGGAATAATTTCATGGATGGGAACGTCCTATCAGCTATATTCAATCAATTGGTTATTAGAAAACTTCTTTGATAGCTTCATCATTATTCTGGTCATCCTTTTTCAAGAAGAGATTCGAAGTGCCCTTGTCTCGTTTGGTAATAGACAATCATTTTTTCGGCAGTTGAAATCAGATGACAGAGAAGAAGATATCAATGAACTCGTTGATGGAGTTTGGTCTCTCAAAAGAAATAAGAAAGGAGCATTAATTGTTTTAAAAAACCAAAACGCGATTGGGGAAATTATTGAAAGTGGCATAAAGGTTGACGCCGACATTCACCGTGAATTATTGTTGGCCATTTTTCAAAGCTCAGGTTCAATTCATGATGGTGCAGTTGTCGTGGAAAAGAGAAAAATCGTGGCGGCGGGATGTTTTCTTCCCTTGGCCAAAAATACAGAGCTTGCAAGAAATTTGGGGACACGTCACCGAGCGGCTATTGGAGTTACTGAAGGTCGAGACAGTATTGCCGTTGTCGTTAGCGAGGAGACGAATAAAGTAAGCCTATGCGTTTCAGGAAAAATAATAGATATGGAGGATCCTTTTAGTTTAAGGCGCTACCTCACATTTTTATGGGGAACCGGTAATCAAATAGATGAAATTCTTCCGAGAACATATGGAGAAATCGAAAATGAATAAAGTCATGACGGTTTCTAAAAAGCTAAGAGAAACAAAATATCTACTTAAAATTATAAGTGTCCTTTTGAGTTTGTTTCTTTGGTTTTTTGTCCTGAAATCACAACCCGTGTCCATTGAAGAAAAGTTGCTCATTCAATATGAGTTACCTGAAGGTTATACATTTTCCAAAAAGCCCATTGAGAAAATAAATGTATATCTTGAGGGTTTAAGGGCAACACTAAGGCGATCTGACATAGAAAAAGCAAAAGTTAAATTGATTATTGCACCGTTTAAGGGGGGGGGATTTATTTATCTTGCAGAAATTCCTGTAAGTTCAATTCCTCAACCTACAGGCGTTAAAATAAAAGACTATCATCCCAAAAAAATTAAACTTCATCTTGAAAAAACAACAACAAAAAGAGTCCCTATTAATTTAGTTTTAAAGGGGGCCCTCTCTGAAGAATTAAAGTTGAATTCTTATGAGATATTGCCAGCTGATGTATTAATATCTGGCCCTGAAACGTTAATTAATTCGATTGATAAAATTTCTACACAAGAACTAGAGCTCAGTTCGGTGAAAATAGATGAATTAGATAAAAAAATAAAAATTAATATTCCAGATCTTGTTGACCTACAAGAGTTGGATGTTGCAGAAATTCGTGTTCTTTTAAGAGTAGAAGCCAAAGAGCCTATGCGACGTGAAATAGAAGTTCCGATTAAATTTATTACCAGTTCTGGGGATAAATTCAAATCTAGTCATAAGGTTGCCAGAGTTATGGTTGAATATTTAAACACAAAGAAAAACGTGGAAAGCAAGGCTGAAGGTGATAATAAAATAGATATTAATGTCTATGCAGACTTAACTCGAAGTGAAATTAGTGGTAAAAAAAGTATCGTTTTGAAAATAGAAAAGACACCGTCATTTAAGGTAATTAAAGTTGAGCCCAGCTACATTACGGTGGAATAAGAAAAAAGGAATTTTATGGCGTCGAAAAAAGTTTTATTTGGCACAGATGGTATCCGAGGAAAGGCCAATATATTTCCAATGACAAGTGAAGTGGCCATGAATTTAGGCCGAGCAGTAGCTCATTATTTTCAACAAGCGACGAGATCAGACAAACAACCACTTATTATTTTGGGTAAGGATACGCGACTGAGTTGCTATATGATTGAGCTCGCTTTTTCAGCAGGCGTATGTTCTCAAGGGGGAAGAGTCATTTTAACAGGGCCTCTTCCCACTCCTGGTGTGGCCTTTGCTGTAAAGAATATGCGGGCAAACGCAGGGGTGATGATCAGCGCTAGTCATAATCCATTTTTTGATAATGGAATTAAAATTTTTGACCAAGATGGAAACAAGCTGCCAGATAAAGTTGAATTGGAGTTAGAAAAAATGGTTTTGGACCCGAGTTCAATTCCTTATCCTTCTGGGGAAAAAATGGGGAGAGCTGAAAGACTTGATGAAGTTTTGGGACGCTATATCGTTCATGTTAAATCCACTTTGGACGAAAGTTTAGACCTTACAGACGTACGATTAGTTCTAGATTGTGCGAACGGAGCAAGTTATAAAGTTGCGCCAATGGTTTTTCGCGAACTTGGAGCAGAAGTTCTCTCGCTCGGAGTTGAACCTAATGGAAAAAATATAAATTTAGGAGTGGGATCTCTTCATCCTGAAAAGGCAATAGACAATGTTATTAAATATCGCGCTGATCTTGGAATCTGCTTAGATGGTGATGCTGACCGCATTATTACCATTGATAATAAAGGCCAAAAGATTGAAGGAGATATTTTAATTGGTCTTATGGCGAAATATTTACTGGATAAAAAATTGATAGATAAAGGTCATGAAGTTGTCGGTACACTCATGAGTAATTTAGGTTTAGAGAATTTTGTCAAAAAGCTCGGACTTAAATTTTATCGGGCTAATGTTGGAGATCGATATATTTTAGAACGGATGGCAAAAAGTGGCTCTGTTATTGGTGGAGAACCCTCAGGACACATTATATGGGGACAAAAATCTCAAACGGGTGATGGCATTTTAGCTGGGCTGAAACTTCTAGAGATCAGGCAGTTTTATAATAAACCTATTGATCAGTTGGTAAAAGATTTTGAATTATACCCGCAAAAAACAGTGAATATACATGTTAGTCAAAAACCTGAACTGGCTAAAAATAAAAACATTTCTAAAGAATTAAAAGCGCAAGAGGAATTCTTGGGAAATAAAGGCCGAGTTCTCTTACGCTACAGTGGAACAGAGCCGCTTATTAGAGTAATGGTTGAGGCAGAAACTGAACAAATGCTAAATGATGCCTTGGATGCTCTTGTTAAAGTTGTTTCTAGTGAGTTAGTTTCTGGAGAATAAAAAGAAAAGAGGTGACGTAATGGCGAGATTAGGGGTCAATATTGATCATGTTGCTACATTAAGAAATCAACGAGACGAGGGCTATCCTCAACTAGAGAGAGCGGCAGAGTTTTGCTTAGAAAGCGGAGCGGAACAAATTACGATTCACTTGAGGGAAGATCGACGTCATATTAGAGATGCTGACTTATTAGTCGTTCAAAACGTCACCAAAAAATATAACCGTCTTCTTAACTTAGAAGTGGGAACAGATTTAGAAATTGCAAAAATTGCAGGAAACCTCAAACCTGATTGGGTTTGCATAGTACCGGAGAAGCGCGAAGAAAAAACCACTGAGGGAGGTCTAGATCTCAAAAACGCTAAAATAGCGGCAAAAGTAATTGAGGTTGGTAAGGTTATTAAACACTTGTCTCCTAATACAAAGATTTCATTATTCATTGAGGGTTCAGTACTTATATTCAATGCTGTTAAAGAAATGAGTGATATTCTTAAAATAGACGCGGTTGAAATTCACACTGGTGAGTACGCAAAAGATATTCTAGTGGGTGATGACACTGCTTCTCATATAAATAATTTTTTAACGTTAAAAAATTTATATATTGAAGAGGGGATTGGTTACCATGCTGGTCATGGATTGACGATGAATAGCCTCATGCCGTTGGTTGAAGCAAAAATTTTTGATGAATATAATATTGGGCATTGGATTATTTCTGAATCAGTGTTCATCGGAATTGGAGAGGTTGTAAAACAAATGAAACGACTACTTCAATAAAGGCTAACTAGTAATGTCTAGAATTCTTTCGTGGAAAAAAATATTAGAGCAAGACCTGGACTATATAAGTGATGAGCTTAAAGAGCACTTAACAGGCAGGTCATGCATTATCTTTACAGGGGAAGTTGGTGCAGGTAAAACAACCTTTATTCAACATTTCATGAAAAGTGGCACCACTAAAACCGATGATATTTTATCTCCAACTTATTCCATTATTAATGAACAAGGGGTTTTTGCTCATGCGGATTTTTATCGAATTGATGATTCAGAAGAAATTATTCATCTTGAAATGGGACTATATGCTGAGGGGAAAGAGTATTTTCTAATAGAGTGGGGAATGCCTTATCTGCACGCAATACGAGCACAACTTGGTGAGCAGTTTAATTATTACGAGTTAATAATTGATATCAATTTAGGTGAGGATCCAACAATTAGCTCACGCAATATTCATTTAAAGAAAATTTTATAATTAATCATTATCTTGAGGGTTTACGTCGGGATAACGTGTAAAAATTTCTAAAAAATTATCTGTATTTTTGGCTTGCACTTACATAAATATTTGATAACTTGATTAAATTTTTTTTATCAAATATTTTGTTTGACTCCCCATTTATTATCTTGTCATACTATCCGAGTCTTTAGTTTTACCACGGGAAGGGAATATTACTAAAGCAGAGCACAGACATTTTGTATTAATTGGATTTATGGAGGAAGACCAATGAGATTAACATCAAAAGGGCGCTACGCCGTTCGAGCAATGCTAGATTTAACAACACACAGTAATGGAAGCCCTGTTCGTTTACAGGAAATTTCAAATCGTCAAAACATTAGCTTGCACTATCTAGAGCAACTATTTAGAAAACTAAGAAACGGGCAAGCCGTAAAATCGGTAAGAGGTCCAGGTGGTGGCTATGTGTTGGCACGTTCAATGGATCAAATAACAATTAAGCAAATCCTTGATTGTGTCGGAGAAAATATCAATCCGGCGAAAGACATTGTTGGGTCTGAAGCAGAAAATGCAAATACTGTAGAGTATCACTTATCTCGTAACTATTTCCAAAATCTTGGTACGATTATGAGAGAGTATCTGACGACAACGACTCTTGGTGATTTAATGAGAAAGGCTGGGGATATCGAGATTCCAACAAGGACCGAAGAAGCTACGCTAGCAACAGAAACTATAGCGAATGTTCACCAAACGAGCTCGACAACTTCGACTACTGAGGCTAATACAGAAGCAACAAATAACTTTGCTTCAATGATTAGAGGTCCTCTTGGAGAAATTAATCAGTAAATCTATTTATTGTGATTACAATTCAACATCTCCGCTCTCAGAATCTGTAATGAGTTTTCTGGGAGCCGGAGATTTTCTTTTTGCAAATCCGAGCAGTGTTCATCAGCTTGGGAAAAAATCAAAGAAAGTAATTCGTGAAGTATCTGAATATATAATTGATCTTTATTCTCTTAATCAAAGAGAGAAAAATTGTATATTCCACAGTGGTGCGACTGAGGGGTTAAACTCCCTGATTCTTGGCCTGGTTTACAAACATATTTTGGAAAAAGGGAAATCTCTAAGCCTATTTTATTCCCCTTTAGATCATAGTTGCATTGTTAACTTATGCCCTTTAATTGAAAAATTAGGCGCCACCACGATAGAGTTACCCATTTTAACAACAGGGGAAATCGATCTCGCACAGGCTAAAAATTTAATTGCTGAAACCAGTGCAGATGTTAAAGTTCTAAACTATACCTGGGTAAATAACGAAATCGGTTTAGTACAATCCTTAAGTCAGGTAAAAGAGCTGAAGGATAATACTGATTGTGTTGTTATTGTTGATGCAGTTCAATCTCCTGGGAAAATTGAAGGCTGGCAAAAAGTCGAACCATCGCTTGATGCGTATGTTTTTAGCGCGCACAAATTTGGTGCCCTCAAAGGTGTAGGCTTTACTCTTTTAAATAATGACCTAGAAATATCACCGGCCCTTAAAGGTGGAGGTCAGCAAAATGGTCTTCGCTCGGGTACGGAAAACATTATGGGGATCCAAACAATTGAGTTGGCTTACAGAGATCTTTTGAAAGTGACTGGTGAAAAAGATTACTACTTATCTCAAAAAAGTCTTATTTCGAGCATTGAAGATCATATTTTTTCGATGATTGGAGACGAGTCAATGATGGTCTCTCAAAATTTGAAAAATAGAAACGTTAACACCATTAGTTTTGTTTCGCCTGATGTGAAGGCAAACGTTATTATGATGTCAATGGATCTTAACGGCCTTGAAGTTAGCTCTGGGAGCGCCTGTTCAAGTGGGGCCAGCTTACCAAGTCGCATATTAACTAAACTTGGCTTTTCAAACGAACAGACACATGGAGGAATTCGACTTTCTTTTTCTCCATCATTCTCCTCGGAGCAAGCTGAAGAGGTGAAAAAAAGACTAACCCAATCTCTAGGAAAATATTATCATAAGTAGGTAATTAATTTTCTGGAGCTATCTTTGAGCAATTTATCATACTATCACTTTCCAACAGAGATTATTTTTGGTTCAGGCTCATCTGAGCAAATGATCGTTGAAGTAAAAAAACATAATTTCAATCGGATCTTATTTGTGGCGGACTCAAATGTCGTGAAATTCGATTTCTTTAATACCATCAGGGAAAAATTCGAAGAAAATTTTGATGTAATGACTTTTTCCGAGTTTTCTCCAAATCCATTGAGTAATGAAATTGATCAATTTGAAGATAAAAATATTGATCTTATTATTGCTATTGGCGGTGGAGCAAGTATGGATGTGGCCAAGGCTTTGAGTGTTTCAATAGATCACCCTGGTAAAATTTTAGACTATGATGAGGCAAAGGGAGGAGATAACAAAATTGATTGTGGTAAATTGATCCCTGTCTGGGCGGTGCCAACAACATCGGGAACGGGAAGTGAAGTGGGAAGAAGTGCTGTTATTTCAGACGAGGAGACAAAGCAGAAAAAAATTATATTTCACCCAAATTTAATTCCTTCATTAGTGTTTTGTGATCCTGTTTTGACCGAAAATTTGCCGTCAAAAATTACGGCACAAACTGGTATTGATGCTTTTGTTCATTTGTTTGAGGCTTACTGCGCCCCTGGTTTTCATCCAATGGCAGATGGGATTGCACTAGAAGGAATGCGCTTAATAGAAAAAAGTTTAATCAGGGCGGTTAATGCGCCTGATTTGGAGGCACGCACGAATATGATGGCCGCGGCGATGATGGGGGCTGTTGCTTTTCAAAAGGGCCTTGGAAATATTCATTCATGCGCGCATAGTTTATCAGCATGTTTTGACATTCACCATGGCTTGGCCAATGGGGTAATGCTTCCTTACGGTGCCCAGGTAAATCTATCTTCTTTAGGAGAAAAGGCACAAACAGTGTCTTCCATTTTGGGCAACAGTTCTTCAGCGGGAGATGATCTTCCTCATTTATTAATCGACTTAGTGACAGAAAGTGGCTTGCCTACAAACCTTGGGGCATTCGGAATTGTTAAGGATGACTGTGTTAAATTATCTAGGTATGCCTTCGAAGATGGCTGTCATCAAACCAATGCATGTGTGATGACAGAGGGGATGTTTGTTGAGTTGTTTAATTCAGCTTTGTAAAAAATGAATGGTGATGGGAAATGACAGCAATTTTTTTGTTGCCAAGATAAAAAAAACAGTTCAACCTTTTAATTATAAGCATTTAACAAGGCAAACTCGAAAGAGTTGTTAAATTAAACCGCCAAGGAGGCATTATGAACAGAAAAGAACTAATCGAAGCAGTTCTAAACAACAAAGAGTTAAATCACATCACGAAAAAAGATGCTGATAGACTAATCACAGCAACTTTTGAAACAATCAAAAAGACTGTTAAGAAAGGTGAAGATGTATCTTTAGTTGGATTTGGTACTTGGGTACGTGCTAAGCGTGCTGCTAGAACTGGTGTTAATCCAGCAACTGGCGAAAAGATCAAAATCCCAGCAAAGAAAGTTCCTAAGTTTAGAGCAGGAAAAGCTTGGAAAGATATGTTCTAATTTCTCTTTTGAGAGTTTAGATATTTTAGGGGAAGCCTTTTGTGCTTCCCCTTTTTTTTTGGAGGCGTCATTCGCCAGGATGGGCGAATGACGCCGAACAACTCAGAACA
>JAURQB010000057.1 GCA_030836365.1 Bdellovibrionota bacterium
CACTAATTTTTGCATCCAGAAGGTATTGTTGATGAAAGCTGTAGTTATCATCCAGCGTGCTTATCTCACCCGCCCCTAAACAATCAGCAACACCCCGGACCTCATTTAAATAGCAGGAGGCCGTATCAAATTCTTCACTCCAAACTTTATTACCTTTCAATTCTAAATCATCAAATAAAAAATCGGCAACTAAACAAGCTGCATACTTTTGTGCTAACTCATTGCTCTCATAACTAACTTTATTTTGAAGTAAATTTGCAATATATGATATTTGTGGATTACTTTCACTAAATGAGCCTAGTATTAACTGCAAAATTTCTCTATTAATTATTCGTGATTTCACTTCATCGTCTAGAAATTTGCTTTCAGATACATTATTTGTATATGAGCTTCGATCAAACAAAAAATCAAGAGAACTTACACCTTCTTTTAAGTTGGTAATACTTCGCGCATCATCAAAGATAATGTAGTTTCGAAGATAGCTATTGGCCGCATCACCTTCTTTGTTATTACTAAAGTCAGCAGGATTTTTGGAAATGTCTTTACTATCAATTCGAACTATTCCCGGAGCAATAAATTCAAGTTGAATATTTGATTCCAAACTATTTTCAGTTACATCTCCAGATTCAGCATCAACTCTGCGATGAAAAGATGGATTTAAATCTTCGCAATTAAAACTCTTCACAGGGTATTTTTTGCAATTTATATCGATGTTGTCATTCGTCACAATTCCCAAGTTACATGAATGTTTTACCATATTGGGAGTGCCATCCTCAGAATCAGCGATACAATATAATTTATTATCATTTGAATTTGGTAATAAAGTTTTAACAAGATCATGGCTTTCATTTATTACTGTCGGATACATAAAAAATGAGCCATCAATATTATAATATCGACCTTCGGCGCAATCTAATTCATTTATTATTTTTTGATACTGATAATCGTTCGCACTATAATTATCACTCACAACGTGATCTAAACTCTCTGAAATTGACGACTCATGCAGGAACGAATCATTAAAGTATCGATCGAAAAAATAATTGGAATTATTCTCAATGTGACTCGTTTGCTCTTGCGAATAACTACTACTTTGTAAATCAAGCGGATTCATCTCAGTATCAACGGGAAAAACAAAACTGTTTAAATATTCAATTATATCGTCTTTACTAGATATATTTTGACAGCCTCCTAAGTACTGACACTTGATATTTCTCAATGCTAAACACCGATTAAAAGATTTATTATCATCACTTATATTTTCACAACCCATCACGAGGTCAACATCGCTAGAGACACAAGCATAGTATTTGTCATCAATACTTTTTCGAACACAGGGAAGGTCCCCAACACATTTTTCAGGACATCGGCCGACCTTATAATCAACAATAATCTCTTCCTCATCAAAAGAATTAACATTAAAAGCTTTTACCCAAGTTGCCTGTATATATTGAGCGAACTCTAAATCATCTTTCTGGTTCATATACGCCGGTGATAAAAAACCGACATTTTCCACCTGTGTGCTCTGATATAAGTAATTTAAATCCAAATCAATAAGGGTAAAAGAATTCTTTTTCTTCAAACAATTTCCATCTCTAACAAGATGAAACCCAATGTTACCGAACTTAATTTCCTCCTCAAAAATACGAACATTATCATAAAAAGAGTTTTTACTTTCGCATCCATCTTTTTTAATACCCAAAACGAGAGTTTGAATTAAATCCATCTTATTTTTTATTAGTTTTAAAAAATCGGAGCCAAAAATTAAGTCTTGTTCTTCTATTCCTAAAGACTCTAAAAACAATTCGTCATTTTTAAAAGTGAAATCTCTAGGGTTTGTTATTAATACTCGAGGATAACCAACAAACTCACTAATCTCATCGGAGATAAAATACTCTTCTGATAAAAATTGATCCTCCTGTTTATTAACACCAATTTCTAAGGTGTCCATTCGTTGAAAATTGTCGATCAATTTATCCGTTTTTCGCATGTCTGACTTCTGCACATAATTTCCAAGCGCAAAATCTTTCAGATCCTCATAATAATACCGGCAGTAGTATGATTGGTCATATGAGCGCCCGTAGATAAAGCCATCATCAATCATATTTTCTAACTTATTGCTATATTGTTTTGCGCGCCCTTCAATACCAAAGTAATCTCCATCAATTGTTCTCGAACTACTCACACTTATTCTCGAGAAATCTACAAAAGAATGCTCAAGCGAGGGAATAAAAACATGCTTTGTTAAATGATCCATGAAGTTCCAATATGTATGGCCGTTGTAAGAATAACTTAGCCACCCTTCACAGTCAGCTGCATATCGCATACTCGCAGTTCCATTAAAATCATAATGAACAGACTTGATTCGGTTAAAATCAAATAACAGCATTTGATCACCAAATCTATTTGTTAATATTTTTCGAACATTTTGCAGATCAAACGTGTAATTATTTAAATCGCCATCGCGGTTACTTCGATCTAAATCAAGTGACAACGTTGAAACATTATTCGTTTCATGCGCGAAGATAATTTCACGTTTCACTAACTCATCGACACAGCTTTGAACTAAACTAGGATGAGTATTATCTAATACCGGCCCATTAATCTCGTCTTCAGATGTCGGTCTAGATATTGCTGAAAAATTCACACCGTTAACATCTTGACAAGTACCAGATATCAACGTTTCAACATATGACTTAGCTTTCACCTTTGAATCACTAGTTGAATACCCCAAAGCTGGGATTAAAATCACCGTCGGGATCAATGTCAGATAAAGGATGAAATTCATTAGTTTCATTATAAATCCATATCGACAAAAACACTCAAGTACCTAAAAAAAACAACATTGATTGGCCTATAAATTTCAGCTATATGAGTGAAATCTCCCGAAATTAAAACAGAATTGATTGTGTGGAATCATTGAGAAATTCCACACCTCAGGAATCTGCGAAATAAAAAGTGTAATACATCAAAATTATTATACATTTATCTTGATAAACAAGGCGACTTCACTAATATACAAAAAAATAATATTTGAGAGCGACAAATGGATTCAAAATTTTGGCATGATGTCTGGGATGAAGGCCAAATTGGTTTTCATCAATCAGAAGTGAATAAAAACCTAAAAAATCACCTAAACCTCCTACAAAGTACTGAGCATGAAATACTCGTTCCCCTATGTGGTAAATCACTCGACATGAATTATTTAGTAAGTGAGAACTATACAGTATATGGGGTGGAGATAGTAAAGAAGGCAATAATTGAATATTTCGATGAACACAAATTGAATTATCATTGTGAAGATATCTCAACAGAACAAAATGTAAAATTTGAATCATACACCACTGAAAATAATAAGCTTCAATTATATCACGGTGACTTTCATCAATTTGATCAATTAGGCATAAAATTTAGTGCCATTTATGACCGTGCCAGCATGATTGCACTTCCACCTGAGTTAAGAGAAGTTCATGCACAATCACTAAGAAACCTTACAAAGAAAAACGGAACGATACTTCTGATTACACTAGAATATGATCAGTCAAAAGTTAATGGCCCTCCACATAGCCTCGAAACAGCGGAAGTGCAGAGTTTATTTTCAAATGATTTTGAGATAACGATAATCAATGAAGAAAAAACTAAAAATATTGGGCCAAAATTTAAAAATAATGGGATTAACTTTGTCACTCAAAAGGTGTACTGCTTAAAACGGAAATAGCTTGAAGCTCGCCCGCGTATAGGTAGCTTCACGCTCGACCTGCTTACAAATATCTTCACGCTCGACGGCAAAAATGTAGAACAACCTCACCTCGTACATTAAAACGCACAGGTAGCGCCACAGTCCCAACTCCTGATGAAGTGTAACCTCTCATGCCATTGATATACCAAGCGCCTCTAAAAAACCTTTTTCCAGCGTTTAAGTGTGTGAGAACAGGAACTCCTCCAGGTAGACAAACCTGTCCCCCGTGTGTATGTCCACATAGATAAAAATCAACCCCAAGCTTACTGGCCATATCAAATAATTCAGGAGAATGAACCATCGCAATCGTAAATTTTTCATTTGCGGTTTTAAGTGCCGCCAATGAATCTTTTGTAAAATAGTAGTGGGGATCGTCAGTCCCAACAATTCTAATTGACTGCCCCTCCCTAACGAGATCAACCGCCTCATTAATTAACATCTTGATACCAATACTTTCAAGCTTTTGAGCAAGTTCTGCATGGTCATGATTTCCCATAACGCCAAAAGCACCGACCTTAGGCCTTACGGCGCTAACCAATTTTTCGAGCCTTATACTAATTTCATCATCTGATAAGACAGATTTCGTTTTAGTTGTAAAATCTCCAGTAAAAGAAATTATATCAACGCTTAGGCCATTAACGAGAGAAATAATTCTTTCAATTAAAGCTGGATCCTCCTGAAGATGTAAATCACTTACTTGTAAAATTGTTAGGCCATTAAAATTTTCTGGAATATCACTGAAGATATGGTCTTGAAGTTTTACCTGACAATGTTCAGAGTTTCTCTTCCCTCTGTTAAAAAGAAAAAACGCTTTTAAGATAAAATTAAAAAAATTTATTGAATAGCTGAAAAATCGCCATGATTTGATAGACTTTCTTCTTCCTGGTGTCGCATTAGCAATTGAATTTCCTTCAAGTGTTTTTCGATGAGTGAACCATTTTTCTCTACGATCAATCAAATGATGATGAACACCTGCATCACTAGAATTTTTATTATCAAAATTTTCAGTTTTTCGTATGCTCATATAAAAAAAAGAGGAAAGTTAGACTTTCCCCTTTATCGACATAATTAATGAAAAATTAATCGTAGATTTAAAAACCTATTTAAAGCTTAAATGGACTAGGTAGCGGCAATATTCCTAAATTAGTAATATTGAGACCTTTTTCGACTAATCGTCCTCTTACTTGATCCTCAACCTCTAATTTAGATTTAGTAATCGCTTCTTCTAAACTCATTGTCAGAGAAAGCTCTGCGGCCTTAATTGCTCTTTCTCTATTCACGATACCACCGGCCTTTACAAGACTGGCGAGATCATCTCTCTTATCAACAGATTCCATAATAATTTTTTTCATCTCTTTTGGCATGAGCTTGGGGTTCATGTCTTTGATTTTCCCTGCGATATTCGCTACGTATGGAGCAGCCTGAGAAGTACCGCTGACTGACAAGTATTCGTCACCAGGAACAGTTGAGTAAATACTAACACCAGGTGCAGCAACATCAACTTCTTTTATCCCATAGTTACTAAATGGAGCAATAATATCGAAACCAATTGTGGCCGCAACACTAATCACATTGTCTGCCTGAATGTTAGTAGGACTTGAAGGCAGTTCATCATTGTTTGTGCCGTCATTACCAGCGGCAAATACCCATAACGTCTTCGGGGATTCACTTACCATGTCTTCCCCATTCTTGATGAGCTCATTGATAAAATGAATAGAGTATTTTTTTATTTCTTGTTCCGTCAGCTTTAAATTAAGTCCATCCGCAACGGCTGAAATCAACATTTTCGCTTGAGCGTAGCCTGTTCCAAAACTTCCATTAGCAACATCAGATTTGTGCTCACCTACGTATTCTGCTATTTCCGTAAGTAATTTCATTTGTTGTTTAGCTAGAGTTGCGAGTGCTTTTTTTATTAGCTTATCTTTAAGGCCATCCAAAAGAGCTGGTGTTTGCTCATCACCCGTCAAACTCGAAGAAGAGTCAGAATCAGATTCATCCTCTGCAGGCAACTTGACTTCTGTAGGGATTAATTTTACAGACAATAATTTAATATCAGAAGATTCGCTTGCCGCAATTCCCGCCACGTGCGTTCCATGCATAAAATTACCATATATCTGAAGTTTCTTTAAAAACTCATTATCTGAAACTCTATCACGAAGCCAGTTCATTTCTTCTTCTGTCGCTTCACCAGTCATGGCCTTCGCCTGAATTAAAAAGAATTTTTTAATATCGTCATTTAAAATCCCAAGATAGGAATAATCGATCACCTCATTGTTTGATTCAGCAAAATTCCAACCATAGACGTCATCTTGATAACCGTTTCGATCTTCATCTCGATCATTATTTGGCGTTTCTGCTTCATTTATCCAGATGTTATTAATCAAACCTTCATGCTTATAGTCAGTCCCGCTATCTACAATTGCTACAGTTGACGAATATGCACTTGGAATAATTCCTAAAAATACTACTGCTAATGTCTTGAACACGATCGACCTCCCTGCCGAAAAAAAAGAGGACAAAAGTGTTTCCAAAATGAGAGTTATCGTCAATAAATAATTTAGATTATTACGTTTTTTTTTGGAATCACTCATGAAATGTAAAGTATTTCTTACTTCAACGGTCTACTCTGACACTCTATCTGTGCTCAACTCATCTCATTTCGAGGTGCACATGCGCAAAGATGATGAACCAGTTTTAACCGAGGAAGATTTAATACGAATTGCGGGGGAATATGACGCATTAGTTTGTAATATATCAAACAAAATTACTTCTAAAGTGATCACAGCTGCAACAAAATTAAAATTTATCAGCAACATCGCTGTAGGGCATGACAATATTGATCTAGACGCCGCGAGAAAGAAAAATATTATTATTGCCACAACTCCAGGAACTCTACACCGTTCAGTTGCAGAATATGCGATCGGACTACTGTTAATGGCCTCCAGAAAAGTATCAACCCACCAATATCAACAAAAGACTGAAGGGTACCCTAATTGGGCGCCTACCTATAATACTGGATTAGAAATTTCGAATAAGGAAATTGGCATTATTGGGCTTGGTCAAATTGGCAAAGAAATAGGAAGAATGCTGCATTTTGGTTTCAACTCCAAAATTTATTATCTGAAAAATAAAAGTGTCCCTAAGACAGATTATAAAATAACCCCCCTCGATAAAAATCAATTTTTCTCGCGGATGAAATTCATCATCATCGCATGTCCATTAACAGAAAAAACCAAAAATTTAATTGATGATAATGAACTAAACTCAATACAAAATGACTCTGTTATCGTTAATATTGCTCGCGGAAAAATTATTAACCAAAAAGCACTACTCAAGTACAAAAATAAATTTAGAGGAATAGGGCTAGATGTAACAGATCCCGACCCTCTTCCTCTCGGCCATCAAATCCTAGATGATCCCAATTTCTTTATCACTCCACACATCGCATCTGCTACGGATGAAGCAAGAGGAGAGATGATCAAAAGGGCCTTAAAAAACGTATATAATTACATGCACTTAGAAGATTCAAACGACGTAAATATTATAAATTAATTTTGACGTGAGCAAAATTCGCTTATAACCTTACAAAAATTTATTTTCGGAGGAAAAAATGAAGCATATTTTAATCTTAATTTTATTGGTTGGTTGTAAATCCTACCAAGGAGAGATGAACGTAACGGATCACCTAATATATAAAAACACCAAAGGAAAAACTCAAGTTTTGGTCATTGGTGATTACACAACAAAAGTGAAAGTTAACAAGAAAAAAAGCATCACCATCAAGGCAAAAAATATTTTTGAGGATGTGAAAATAAAACTTAACCTACCAAAATCGATAAATAATTTCCTCTCCTCTGATGACTCCACTTCAACAACGCGAATCGATCTTCCTAAGAACATTACAGGACAGCCATTTAGCGTCCAAGGCGAATTAAAAATCGAGACAACCGCTGGTGAACCTATCACTGAAACACAATCTTGCTCAAACTCTCCTCGTTGGGACATAGACTGTGGATGGCAATACGAAGACGTCATCCCTGGAAGACCTGGATATGGCCCAAACACTTGGTGCAACTCTATTCCATTGGGGACACGAGATGTTACTTACCGACTTGATCAAATTACATCTACTGTAAGACTAGAGCTCTCAAATGATGAAACTCCGAATGCATTTATTAATGCTTCTTCAGTAAAAGAGGAGAAAGTTCTTCTAACCGTTTCAAAATGTGAGTACTAAGAATAAATAAGAAAAAATTGAATATAAAACTTTGCATTAAAACAAAGTGACTATCTTTACTAATAGTGCCGCAGCCAGCGGCACTATTTGTTTTTAGACTTCCCCCTCGAGCTCCACCAGAGCTTCCATCTGACGACTCTAGTTCTCTCAAACCCCGACCAACATCATCATCTTTATTAAAAAGAAAATTTCTTATCTCATCCAACTGAATAATTTCACTGCGACGGCCATACAAATACTGAATATATTGTTGAATATCATTAGCTGTCATATCTGGGTTTTCATGGGTTAAAACGGCGATAACACCTGAAACGTGTGGCGCCGCCATTGAGGTTCCTATCATCTCAGCGTATGTGTCGGCTTCTTGCATTCGCAACCCAGAATTAACAGTAGAGACAACTCCCCTTGAGTAGGAGCCCCCAGGTGCTAGTACCACACCCGCATCATCCATGTTACTGTAGGATGTAACCCTTCCCAACTCATCTGTGGCGCCTACAACCAGGACTCCATCACAGTTGGCCGGAAAAACATCTACATCAGACAAATCAACCCCTGAGTTACCACTTGAGACGACGACAGCAACACCTTTTTTATATGCTAGATCAAGTACCTCCTGAAATACTTTTGGGCACTTTCCAAAACCACCAAGAGATAAATTTAAAATATTAGGCAAGGTATCATTTATATTAAGACCCTCAACTTCGAACCCTATAGACCATAAAATACCGTCGACCACATCTCTTAACGAACCACCACAGCTCCCAAGGGCCCTAATTGGTAATACCAATGCACCATTTGCAACACCGTACATGTCTACTGTATCGTCGTTCATCGTAACAAGACCGGCGACATGGGTACCATGCCAACTAGAAACCGCATTTCCAGAATTGCCGCCCTCACAATACTGTCCCTCAGGGAGATAATCACCTGGATCATCCGCATCCATATCTCGGCCACCACCATCATTCGCATTTGTGACGTCACTAATAAGATCAGCGCCATCAATTACTCTCCCCTCTAAGCCTTTGTGTGGAACCACACCTGTATCAATAACTCCAACGACAATACCTGGAGCCTCACCTCGGCCGACACCAAAATCACCAAAAATATTCCATTCTCCTTGCCTTGCCCCGGCATTAAACTTATCACCTAAGAATTCAGCTTTAGTCTCTCCGTGTTTTAAAATTTCTACATTTTTATCAAAACTTTTTTGACTACTCGGCCATAAAGAAGCGGCATTAGAGACAAAATTCTCGCTATATGGATATACTTTTTTGAAAGTTGAAGAGAACTTCAAATAAATTGTGGACGAATATAAGGGCCCATAAATAAATAATAGAAGAAGAAATAAAGTTATTTTAAGTGCTCTGATAACCATCCTCCTTGATGAAATTGTCAGATACTTAAAAAAGAGCAAACTTTATGCCAATTTATAGGATGATTTAACTCTATATCTGGGCCCGCTTTGACACCTATAAATAAAAAAAGGGAGCATAATGCTCCCTTTTTATTATTTGAATTTTATTTTGACTTATTATTCAGCTTCCGCTGCTAGCTCTTCAATTAGCGCTGTAACATTCGTAATTCTTGTCACATGCTCACCCATGCAACCTTCTTCAGTACATACTTTTGGAACTCTACATCCTCTACTTGTATAGACATAGTCAGCTTCACCTCTAACTAAAATCCCTTCAACAAGACCTGTCTCAGAGTTAAATACAGCTGAGCCAGAGTTTCCACCAAATGTATCAAGATTTGCTGAAAAATAAATTTCGTCGATATTATCACGAACATTTGCACCGTCTGCAATTTTTGTCGGTAAGCCACTTGGGTGACCGATGACAACAAGAGGAGCGTTATCTTCAACTCTCCCATCCTTTCTAAATTCAAGAGGAGTTCTATCTAAAACTTCAGTTTCAAGCTCGATAAGTGCGAAATCATCGCGAGAACCTCTATCAAGTGCTCTTTGAATAATTCTCTTACATGAATAAACGTTAGTTGCAGGAACAGTAAACTCAACCGCTTCTTCCTCACTTTGCTTGTAATCAAAAACCCATTTTTGATTTTCGCAGTCAAAATCACTAGTAATACAGTGACCGGCCGTAACGAGAAGGTTTGGAGCAACTAGGAACCCTGAACAACTAGCAGCTGTAATTTGCTGGCTAAATCGAGCGTTAGAACAAATGCCTCTAGACTCAAGAGTGCCGCCTGTGATTGTGTATGTGTTAGAACCATCAAAGCTAAGCGAGCGGGAATCAATCATTGCCGCTGTTGACTTTGAGAGATCACTATAAAGTGTATTTTCTGTTTCATAAACTTCTACTCTGTTATCAATCCCGTAAACAACCTTGTTTTTAGAGAAAGCAGATGTAGTCACTAAAAGCGTTAAAATGATCGTCCCTAATTTGAACATTAACTTTTCCTTTACTTAAAAGTTTATCGCGTCAAAATTTGCGATGGGAAATTAAACATCTTGTTAAACGCAATGCCAACTTACAATTTCTTACATCTAGATAGTCAAATTAATAATAATTTAAGAGATTGAAATTACATAAAACCACTTAAAAAACTACCTAAATCTTACCTAAAGAACATCGATGCGCGCGAATATAGCAGTAGGATCCAGCTGATGTGCTCTTAAGTTTTTCTAAAACTAAATCTTGGAAATCATCAAGGGCCGCCAAGTTATCCAAGGTAAGGCCTGACAAGGAGCGCAAAAACCGTTTCCTACTGATACCAATAAGAAACTCAGTGCCATCGCAAAAAGCACTCTCAAAGGAACGAAAATGCTCAAGGATTGAAACATTTTGACAGTGATGTTTAGAAAACCCAAAGCAAGGATCAATGACAATTCTCCCCGCAAGCCCATCAGGAACTGACTCTAAATGCTTTTTAAAATATTGAGCGAGGTAATGAATAAACTCTAACCCGAATATTTCTACTTTAAAATAATCGTGGTTGGCTGACTCTTCTCTTGATTGGGCCAGGTTATGACATAAAATTAACTTTCGATTTGGGCCGGATTTGAGAAAATTAATTGAGTGCTTATCCAAAACTCCGGATACGTCATTCCAAAAGAGGCCCTTTAATTCAACTTTATTATCCTTAATGATCTCCGAAATAAATGAGATAGTGTCCGGCCTAAAGGTATCAAAACTAAAAATGCAATCTGGCAAATTATAGGTGACTGACATATTTTTAATAAAAGGCAGAAAATATTTTTTATAACGATCTTTCTCTTCATCCAAGCTGATGAAACGAGCATTTGGCGCAGTTGATTGTGCACCAAAATCAAAACAACGAATTCCACTTTCATAAGCAGAGGAAAAACTCTCTTCTAAAGCTTTAACACCAAAAAACAAACCCCCGTCTGAAAAAGAGTCGGGGGTGATGTTTAAGATTTTTTGCCAAACAAATTGAGAAGACATCTAATAATAATTTAATTAACTAAGATTAAGCCGTAACGGGACCTTCTGAATTATTTTTATTTGTCGTTTGAGGATCTTCAGTTGAGTCATCTAGGCCATCAGTTGTACCTGCTTCATCACCAGAGTCTTCGGCCACAACGTTTTCGGCCGGAGTATCTTCTTTGACTTCAACTATTGGGGAGCCAATGTCCTTGCCATCAACAAGATCCTTCACTTGAGAAAAGTCTAGTGTCTCCCAGATAATTAGGCCCTCGGCCAAGCGATCCAGAGCATCTCTGTTATCATTCAGAATCTTTGTCGCAAGTTGATGATTATCCTTAACGAGCCGAGTAACTTCATTATCGATCTCTTGACTTGTCTTATCTGAGAAGTCGATGGCCTCATCGTTGGAGCCAAAAGGCGACATTGCTGATTTTTTATAATTGATCGGCCCCAGTTTATCACTCATCCCCCAGTTACAAACCATGTTATGAGCTAGTTGTGTTGCTCGTTCGATGTCATTGCTCGCACCATTAGTCATTTGGTCAAACACAATTTCCTCGGCACATCTACCACCCATTAAAAATGCGATAAAATTCTCACCTTTTTCTTTCGTTAGATTATGCATATCTTCATTTGGAAGAGTTTGAGTAACACCCAGTGCCCCTCCACGAGGAATGATGCTTACTTTGTGTATAGGGTCTGCGTAAGGAAGGTTCATGCCCACAAGCGTGTGCCCTGCTTCATGATAGGCAGTAACTCTTTTCTCTTTGTCACTGATGACCATCGATTTTCTTTCAGGTCCCATTAAAACTTTATCCTTAGCCGTTTCAAAGTCCGAACCTTCAAGAATTTTTTTATTATTTCTCGCCGCATTCAAAGCAGCCTCGTTTACGAGATTCGCAAGATCAGCCCCTGTAAAGCCAGGAGTACCCTTAGCGATGACTTCTAGGTCAACTTTTTCGGATAAAGGAGTTTTCTTTGTATGTACCTTAAGAATCCCTAACCTTCCTCTCACATCAGGTCTTCCAACAGTAACTCTACGGTCAAAACGGCCGGGACGTAAAAGTGCCGGATCTAGTACATCAATCCTGTTTGTTGCAGCAATGAGAATAACCCCCTCATTACTTTCAAAACCGTCCATTTCTACAAGTAATTGATTAAGTGTTTGTTCTCTCTCATCGTGCCCGCCACCAAGACCAGCACCACGATGCCTACCTACAGCATCGATTTCATCGATAAAAATAATACATGGAGCATGCTTTTTTCCTTGCTCAAAAAGATCTCTTACTCTTGAAGCGCCGACACCGACAAACATCTCGACGAAATCGGAACCAGAGATAGAGAAAAATGGTACGTCTGCTTCACCGGCCACAGCTCGCGCAAGTAACGTTTTTCCGGTACCCGGAGGCCCCACAAGAATAACTCCTTTAGGAATTTTACCACCGAGCTTAGTATACTTTTTAGGGTCTTTGAGAAAATCAACAACCTCGACCAATTCCTCTTTCGCTTCCTCTACACCACTAACGTCACTAAAGGTCACTTTTTTATCATTGGAGTTCAGCATTTTTGCTTTACTCTTTCCAAAAGACATTGCCTTTCCCCCTCCGGCCTGTATCTGACGAAGAAAAAAGTAGAAGATGACCAATAATAAAATCATTGGCCCCCAGTTAATAAGGAGAGTTGTTAAGAAGTCTGCTTTTTCAGGCTCCTCATAATTTTCAATGATATTATTTTCTCTGAGAACTTTGATTGTAGACTCACCAGTATTTCCAGTGAGCTTAAAAGTGCTCCCATTGTCATAACCATCAACAAATCTACCAATGATCGTATTTTCGCCCTTAAAAGTTACCTCTGCAACTTGATTAGATTGAACGTGTTTTACAAAACTACTATAAGTAAGCATCCTGCTATCTTGCTTATTTTGAGAAACGACCTTCGCCAGAAGCGCGAGCATCAATATAACGACAATCCATAAAGTTAGTGTTTTTTGTTGAGATTTCATTAAATATAAATTCCTATTAATTACGGAAGTATTTCCGATTTCAATATTTTAAATCTCTTGAAATAAACAATCAAGCAACTTTAATTATAGTAAAATGTGCCAAAAGCTATACAAATGCTTTATTCTGGCAGCGCGTGATAGATATCAGAGAGCGAAAAAAAATTATTTTTAGCCGCATATTCGGAAAATGGTTTTGGTAACTTCTTGGGAACTAGGTCTTTTTTATGGTGATTCTTGTCGCTGAAACAAACAAAAGGCAGGAACTCCGCTTGTGCTAACAATTTTGCAACAAATATTGATCGGTTACCAACGCTACTTAAGCTGGATATTATGATAGGGCCCAAACTTACACAGAGCGGCATTTTATAAAAAATCATAAAGGGACTGTCTAACCAGCAATAAACATTACCACTAAACAACATCGGGCCTTTTTTTCCTGAATTGAAAGCACGGATAAGCTTCTCTACCTCACGCGTTAGACTCCCCCGTTCAGAGTTGGACATTAGCTTTATCTGTTCTTTTATTTGCGTAATAGAACTGGGTGACAGTTTATTTTTGGAAAACAGAACTCTATATATCAAACTGTCCGAAACTATTTTCAATGAATTTTCTTGAGCCAAATGATCATTAATATTTTGCCGAGACAGATAGAAATTAAGATAATTCGGAAACCTCTTTGCAATCAATGGTGTTAATTGATTTCTAATATAATTTCTGTCCGCAAAATCATCTCCGTTTGAATAGTCTTCAAAATAAGTGATGTTGTATTTTTCCACATACTCGGTGATTTCATCTCTTGAGACAAAACTAAGAGGTCTGACATAAGGCAATCTAACTCTCGGCATTCCTTTTGCGTAGTCATCGTCACCAGAGCGAAACATCCGCATTAAACTCCACTCAAAATGGTCATTTAAATGATGGCCGAAACAACATAACTCGTTTTCTTTTAAACAATTGTCTAGGTAATTATATCTCGCCTCTCTCGCATTCATTTCGAAGTTATTTTCTTTGGGAACAGTTAAATCAACAATCTCATAAGAAACCTGATCTCTTGTGAATATTTTTTGAAGCTCACGTGCCTCTAGGAGTGACTCATCTCTAAAAGCATGATTAAAATGGACAACCCTATATGATTCGATCGCTCCAATCGATTTTAAAGTCATAAAGACATCGTACAAACACATACTGTCTCGGCCACCACTGACACATAGAACAAAGGTATTGTTTCTTAACTCAATACTAAATTGATCAAAGAAGTTATATAACTTTTTAAATACGATATTTTTTTGTTTTCCGTCTTTCATCTTACCCAATTTTTTTTAATGCATTTATAACAACTTATTGACAGGGTCAAACCAGAACATTATTATCCGTCTTCAAGTGGCTTGGTAGCTCAGTTGGTTAGAGCGGAAGATTCATATCCTTCAGGTCGGCAGTTCGAATCTGCCTCAAGCCACCATTCCATCAATATTTTCAAAAACTTACAGGTTGAAATAACTTTTTGCCATAAAAGGAGCCGTTGTATAGCCATTTTTGTAGGCACCAGAAATGGAGACAATCTCCAAAGAGTTTTTGCGACAATGATAAAGATAGGGTTGCCGTTTGTGCCCTTTATTTCGCAATGAGGAAATAATCTGGCCATAAGAAAAAGCCGGAAGATTTTCGACGATGGAATTAAACAAATGATGATTTTCTTCCAAACCACCAGGTGAATCAATTAAATTATAGTCTTCTACCGTTTTACCAGTAATTTGTACTCTTTTAAATTCTGCATCGTATATAAGATTCGCCATATTGACCGTCAAAACAAAGCTATCACTTCCAAAGTCTACGTCAGCACCCCATGCTCCCCCAAAAACTATTTTATGTCTTTCCTGTCGACAACTATCCAAGAAATTAATCGGTAATAGTTTTGAAAAAGGCCCAGCACCACAAAACAAGTTCTCCGTAACTAACGTGTGCTTATCAAGATCTGTTAATTCAATTTTTTTTTCGATCTCGATGTTAGTAATAGTTTTTCCTAAAGTTTCAATATTTAAACGAGAACGATTCCGTAATTCCGGTAAAAAAATATTCGGATTAATAAGATAACAATAAGACGATACCCCAAAAACCGGAGCGGTCATTGGCCCATATCGCAAAGGTGTACCCGAAGATAAGAAGCGTCTGACAAACTTACTCTCGTCAAAAAAATCTGGGACACATAGGTGCTGTTGCACAACTTTTTGAACACCGCTAAAATTTGAAAATTCGTTTTCGAAATATTCAAAAGAATCAAGTAGAAGGTCTCCAAGAGAGCTCACACCTCGCGAAATACCATTTTCACTAACTAAAACTTTGATATTTTTATCAACAGATGGAAAAAGATGTTGGGAGTCGAGATTAATAACCTCTCTTCCTGGAAATTTTTTACCAAAGTGATACAAAAAACTACATGCAGTGATGCCACTTCCAAGAATAATCGGCTTCAATTCACACCTGACCTATACTTCGAACATTTTTAAGATAATCAGATTCATTTTTGAATTCATTCAGTCCTAATTGAATAAATATAAAACTTAAAAAAGATGGAATCAGCAGAGAAATCACAAACATCATGTAATTAAAAGATACAGGAATTTTTCTTTCAACAAAAATATCCGGCATTATATTTCCACCGAAACGATCCAAACAAATTAAAAGGATGGCACCGATCACTACGCCTACAGCAATACTAAAAAAACAAATTTTAAAGAGTGAATTCCGTGACAGTGCATATATACTTGATTTCGAAGCTCCTAGAACCCAAAGCGCTGTTAAATCTTTATTTACCTTTTTAATAAAAACAAGGACGGCCGAACTAATAGAAAGACATACGAGAAAGCACATGCCTAAAAATAAAAATATCATCATTATTTTTTCAAGCCTAAGGGCCCACACCAGAGACGAGTGTAATTGATCCCAAGTTTTAAGATGCCGGTGAGAAAAGTCAGGAATTGCGGTTTGAAAAATGCCCAGTAGTTCGGACTTATCTAGATTTGAATAAATTCGAATTCGATTCGCCTTAACTTCACGCATGAAATTATTAACACTACTAGCACTTAACCAAACATGGGAGGCATCAATTTCAGGAACTCTTGTGCTAACAACATTCGCGACAGGAATAGAAAAGCTTCTTGGCAGGTCACTAAAAAATGAATCAGTATAGCTAGGAGAAAAAAACTCGATACTTTGCCCGGGAGAAGCTTCCAAGTTTGCTAATACTTCGTAGGGAAATAAGGGGCCTTGTCCGACATCAATGATACCATCACTCTCGAATACACCATGAATAACTATGGGAGTAATTCTCGCTCCAAAACGGGCAAGCCCTTCATGTTCATTTTCTATTCTGAATTGAATATTTTTTTGTTTTAAAAAACCTGAAATTGAAGCAACTTCCTCCGAACCTTTGAGAGAAACGTAAGCAACATAGTCTCCAACGATTTTTTGTGAGCGCTTTTTAAGATTTGATTGCAGGCCGCCCATCACTCCCTGCAAAATAACAAGGCTCATTGAACTTAAAATCAACCCCAGAAAAACTAAGTTAAGGAGCCCTTGCCTATTTTTTGCACGTAAAATGAAAAATAAGAAAAAGCCCCTCATATATAGTTAACCCAGGTGATAAAAACGCTTTTTCTCTTTAACCAAATTTTCGAGAAATGGCGCAGGAGTGTAGCGATTTGCACTAACAGACTCTTTAAAGCCTTCTAGCGCTTTATGGATACGATCTAGCCCTTCAGAGTCTGCGTATCTTAATAATCCTCCCCTAAAAGGAGGAAAACCAATTCCAAAAATTAAGCCGAGATCTACATCAGATGCGGTCTCCACAATGCCTTCCTCGAGAATATATGCAGCTTCGTTAATCATTGGAAGAATAACTCTCATTTGAATTTCGGTTTTATCTAACTTCTTATCCTGTGATAACAAGTTATTCATCTCCTCATTAACGCCCTGAGATTTTCCATTTTCGTCATACCGATAAAATCCAACGCCTGTTTTTTTACCAAGGAAGTTTTTTTCTACCATGACAGAGGATTGATCATTGCTTTCAGCTCGATCTCCTAAACCTTCATGTAAAATTTTGGCAACTTTTTCACCGACATCTATTCCAATTTCATCCAATAGTCGACAAGGTCCCATTGGCATTCCAAAATCTAAGCAAGCCTTATCTAAATCCTCTATACTGACACCCTCTTCTAGTAAGTATCCTGCCTCATTTAAATATGGCATCAATATTCTGTTAACAAGAAA
>JAURQB010000058.1 GCA_030836365.1 Bdellovibrionota bacterium
ACAACAGTAATATTAGGCAATCTTCCCAAGGGTTTTAAGGAAAAGCGAACATGTCTAGCAAGCGCCCTATTAAAACATAAAAATAGTATTTTTTGATTATTAGAAAATCTGCGAATAAGCTCGATGGCCATGAGTGTTTTACCAGTTCCTGCCCCACCAGATAAAGCCACAAAATTCAATTGCTCGATAATATTTAAATAAGCATTTTGAGTAGGCGAAAAAGTCATGGTTTCCTCTTCTGCATCAATTTGATGACGAAGAGTCAGTTTCACAGGTAGGTCATTTCCAACTAAAAGCTTATCAAAAGCCTTAATTATTGGGGGTCCTAGACGATAAATTTCTTTATCTCCTCGAAACCATCGACATACTTGGCTTAAAGCTTTCGTTATATCAAGCATACTTTCTTGAAATAAAAAAATATCAGATGGCATATCAGGACCAAAGGGTCGAGGATCTTGGGGTTTGGGCGTATCGGGAAAACATACAGCATGAACACAGTTAATAAATTGGTCTTTGTATGCATCCGAATGTTTTTTAAATAAATCAAAAATATTTAATTGTGCTGAACGGGCTTGGGCAACAGGGTTTTTAATTGGGAAGGTCTCATTAGTGTCACGTCGAGTAGAGGTAAATTGTTGATCTTTGGCCCTGTAGCCAATTAATCCTCCTTTTATCTCTAAAAAAATAATTCCTTCATTAGGAAGAAGAACAATCATATCGCATTCTCCTTCTGTTTTATTGCCGTCGTATCCTTTTTTAAAAAAGTGACACTGACAATAAATTTTTGCATCTTCGGGAAGTGATTTATGAAGAGCTTTATAAACTTTTAATTCTGATAAAAATTTCGGGTTTTGATATATGTCAGATAGAGTACTGGGAAAGACGTCAGCCATTTAACCCCATTAGCTTTTTCGATAAGGCTCAATCACTTTCATTGCATGATCAAAATTTTTACGGTGCATCCAATCATTAGCGCGATTATTGTGAATAATTAATTTATCACTTAGAGCTTCACGAATTTCGCCTTTAATCGAATAAGCTTGTGTTAGGGAAACATTGGAGCAAATAATATCAAAATGAAATTGATCTTTGAAATGCTTTCGATAAAGCGATCTCGCTTTTTTCTCAGTCATACCGACTGCAATTTTAAAATGATCTTTATTCACATGAAGGGCTTGGTCTCGTTTTCTCGGATCACCTTGATTACAAGAAACAAGATTTTCATTGATTAATGTAACAACAAAAACAATAGCCATAAATTTAGTATAACAAAAATTTCAAGGGAAGCTAAGAGAGGATTATTTATTCTTCAATAACTTCAGAACCATAGTCATTATTGACAAGTTTTTCGTCTACATCTTTCCAAAAATCATCATTATTGAGAATTTTTTGCATGCCCGCACTTTCTGCCTCGCTCTGATTTTCTGCTTCAATTTCAATCTCAGTTTCCTTAACAATAGTTCGGTACGAACTAACTTTGACCTTATATTTCGGCATTTTTAAGCTAATCCAAGCTCAGCAAAATCAGCAATTGATCGGATATGTTTTTGGGAAGCGATCAAGGATAGTCCTCTTTGCACATGAGCACGTAATTGATCATTTAAAGTTTCATTATCAATAGAGAGTTTTTCTTGCACCATTCGACTCTTTAATAATGCCAGGATGAGGTGTTCATAATCACCTGCAAAAATTTTCCAGTCAATCTCACGAAGAATTTTATCTTCTTTTGCAAGAGGTGGTGGCGGAAGATCACTGGACAAAGAAACTGTTAACGCCCAACGACAAATTACATTCATAGTTTCGATCTTAGTATTTCTTTTAATAGTAGAAATTTCAATGGAAGAGCGCTCAGATAATTTTAAACTTTCTATTTTTAGAGCTTCAGCCATTTAAAAGTACCCCTCTTTAATTTTTGTCGCCCCAACACTATCATCAAATTCTAAAAGATAACTTTGAGCAATGTTAGGTTTAAGTTGATTGTATAAATCTTTTACAATCTCTTCATCAGTTGATAATAGAATTGTCTGCTTACTGGCTTTAGGAAAATAATTTTTTACCAACTTTAATCGGTGTTCACTATCTAATCGTCCCATTGGTGTGTCAATGATTGCAGGTATATCTTGAGAGGCTGTTCTAACTAATCCCCAAATAACCGCTACCGCAAAAAGCTGTCTTTCGCCAGCAGAAAATTTATCAGGATCAAAACGTTCTTCATTTTTCTTCAATATAGAAATTGATAAGTCAGTAGGATTAATTTGAACCGTGGAGATAAAGTTCTTTTTTCTTAAAAGTTCATTAAAAGAGTCTGTGATATTTTGTTCTAATCGAATACTATGATGCGCGATTACTCGTTCTTTGAATACTCTCATTGTATTTTGTACTTTTTCTGCGTGTCGAATAATTCGATGGGCACTGTCTTGAGTTGTTTCATTAGTAATTTTTTCTTCATAATAAGAGGCTAATTCTCTTTCTAAACTTTCTCGTTCATGATTCATGGAGGCGAGTTCACGGTCAGCAATTTCAATGCGATGATTATTATACTGAAGATCTTTTTCTTTGAGACGAATTTGATCATAGATATCTTGGATTGCTTCCTGTGACGGGCTGGTATCGAGTACTTTATTTAAAGAGGCTAGTTTTCGATTAATATCCTTGATTTCCTTATAATTTTCTATGGCTTGTTCCCGATCAGGCAAAGATTGCTGACCGGACTCGAAATCAGTGAGGGCTTGAATTTCATTATCGTTAAAGAGAATGGTTTGACTGATTAGATCCTTATTCTTACTTTTCAGACCCTGCATAAAGGTCTGAACAGAGGAAATCGTCTCTGGATGTTGATTTTCTAAATAACCCAAAATTTGTTGATCATGATCTTCAATAATTTCTGAAAATTCTTTTAGCTTTACAATCTTTTTTTCTTGTGTGGCTTGTTCTGCAAGGGCAGATATTTTATTTTTTAAGATAAAAAATGGTAAAAAACGACTGGCTAAACGACGTAAATTAATTTCAATATCTTGTTTGCGTTTATCCAATTTGAAAATTTCATTTTGAATTTCATTTTTTTTTAAAAATAAATCCTCTCCTTTAATTTCTAATTGTTGGTTTAGATTATTGATTTCATCTTGTAGAACATGTCCATCATTTTCTAAATCTTGGCGCTTTTCATTTTGATCTTTTAATTTAACAAGTAAATCTTGAAGATTTTTTTCTTTAAGTTCAAATCGCTGGAGAGTTTGATTGTTTAGAGTAGTTTTTTGTTTTTCCCGTTTTAAATAACTTAAGTCATTAATTAAGCGATCAGTGATATCGAGGCCCAATAAAGTATTAATGGCATCATTAAGAACATCTTTTGAAGCGCTTAAGTCTGCAAGACTTTCAATTTTTTCACCATCAAAGAAAAATAATTTAGAAAGCCTAATCGGTAAAATTTCGTTGATGATGATCGGCCAGTTCTCTTCGACGACCCGTTGATCATCTTCTTCTGAGACAACCTGAAAATTTTCTTTTACCCGATCATTTTTTTCTTCCCAGTGTCGGATTAAGGTATATCTTCTCAGTCCTCCTTCACGAGGTAAATCAAGTGTTAATCTTATAGTAGCTCCTTCTTTTCGACGATTATGAATATAGTCTTTTAAAAAGAGATCGTAGTTGGAACCTGAGTCACGAATTTGTTGAATTTGCTTGCCGTATAAAACGATATAAAGAGAGTCAAGAAATGTGGTTTTACCACACCCATTCTTTCCTCCAATTAAAATGATATTTTTCTGTGAGCTTTGTCCATCAAGGTGAAATGTTTGCTTGTCACCATAGGCGCCAAAGTTTTCCAAGGATAATTCAACAAATCTCATTGAGAGGCTTCAACCTCCTCACTAGGAACCTCATAATCTTGGTCTTCAATTTTCTTCTTATATTCTTGTTTTTTGCGGAAAACCTCCTTGGCGTGTTCGAGGGCCTCCTCCTTACTATCAAAAAAGTTACGTTTAAAAGACTTTTCCATCTCTTGAAATAATTGATGACGGCGAAGCTCATTTTTATAAGACTGTTCCATTGAAATTAACTCCCGACAAAGCTCGAAATGCAGATCATTTTCACCTGCAATATCTTTAAGGATATTCATTTCAGCATGACTAAATGGTTGAACAAACTTTAAGGGCTCTAACTGTATTTCTTCTCCCATTTCCTCTTTGTAAATTCGTGGCAAGCTATCTTCAATTTCATGTTTTTCTTCTACCCAAATTCGACGAATTTCATTTAACTCCTCAACACGAATTAATTCGATATTTCGAAGTTGATCGGGTGTTTTAGGATTAGAGCGGACAAGCTTTTGCGTTTGAAGAAGTTTACGTAAATAATTTTCTCTGACGCTTTGTAAATAAGGTCCGTGGATATTGACAGCTTCGCCATCGCGCTCAAAAATATCAATACTGCCAGAACGACGACGAAAATCTCTTAAATGATGATCTAAATTTTCATTACCACGAAAATCCAGCATGTTGCGATAATCTAATAGAGGTTTGAGCCACTCATTCTCATCATCATTCATGACCATAGCCTGCATAGACTTATCTTTTTCAACCATAGTACAAACCCAACATCCAAAGCGGGAGTCGCCACAAGAGGGTGTGGTTTTATCCATCACTAAAGGGCATTCGTTATCCTCTGTAGCACCACGATACATATTTAATAAATCTTTATTATTAATTCCCCAAGGATTAGGGACTTGTGTTAAGAATAACCAAACTTCATCGTTCGACCAGTCACGAATAGGTGGGTAGACAAACGTATTTTGTTGAGATTGATGAGGACTCAAAACATCTCGGATACTATCTTTTTGATAACCTTTCATTCGTTCACCGCGCGCTTGGCTTTCTTGAAAACGAGTTCCTAGCAATATAATAGCTTGGCGAGTTTCGGTAAGGCGTTCTTCCACAAATCTTGTGACGGGGTCAATTTTCATACGCTCTGTACACCAACGAAAACGATTACGAGGTGCGGGGTATCCTCGTCCAATTAGATTTGCCCAAAAACTGTCTTTAGGATCAGGATGAAGGAGATGAACT
>JAURQB010000059.1 GCA_030836365.1 Bdellovibrionota bacterium
CAGTTGTTGCTCGAAAAGAAGTAAGTGATGCAATTAAGCATAAAACTCATTTTAACACTTTTGGTGGTGATCCATACCAGATGGCCCAAGTTTGTGAAGTGTTAAATATTATTGATGAAGAAAAACTAATGGAAAATGCTCATGTCCAAGGTGAAAAACTCATTGGCTTTTTTAATGATTTAAAATCGGACTTTTCTTTTATTGGGGATGTTCGAGGCCGAGGTTTGCTCTTAGGTGTTGAAATTGTGGATGGGGCGGGTAATTTTGATGCGGGCAAATGCGATCAAATATTAAATCAATGTAAAGATAACGGGCTTCTTCTAGGAAAGGGTGGTCTCAAGGGAAATGTTTTGAGAATTGCGCCACCGTTGTCAATTAGTGGAGAGGAAATTAAAGAGTTGATGGAAAAATTTAGAGCATCTCTGTAATAGAGATGCTCATTGATAGTTCTAAACTTCCTCTTTTAAAACCATTCCAAGTTCATTCGCTTTTTGATGAGAAAATGGAAGAGTCGTGTGGAAGTTGTAAGTAGCACCTTTAAATTTACAGTCAATTACTTTGGCATTGATCATATTAGAGTTTCTTAAATCCGCTCCGCTAAAATCCGATCGCTGTAATATTGCATCTGAAAAGTTACTCCATCTTAAATCTGACTCAACAAATGATGTTTCATTGATAATAGAATTTCTCAACGTTGTGCATTGTAAGTTGGCTTTTTCGAAATTGCTTCGATGAAGTTTTGAATTACTGATGGCGCTATAAGTTAGATCTGAGTTTTCGAGATTGCTAAACTTAATATGGGACTTGACTAATCGACACTTTTTAAGGTTTACGCCACTTAGCGTTGAATGCTTGATTGAAACCTCTCTAAGATGCGCTGACTCAAAAGTACTGTCGCCGAGGTAGCAATCATGAATTTCTTTCAAGTTTTCTACCTGAGAAAAATTAGTATTCTCAAACTTCTTATGAGCAATTCTAACTCTCTTTAATTTTTTTGCCATGATTACGATCCTTGGTCATGGTTATACATAAATAAATATCGCATTGCGTAATAAAATTTGATACTCAATGCTTGAAATTATTACTCTCTTTTTACACATAAGCAAGTTTATCCGGGGTAAAAAGTACATTGTTTAGATTGTGTCATATGACATTTCTATTAGGTGATTGAGATCACCTTTAGATAAAGGTTCAACGAGGAATTTTTTTAATTCTCATTATTTACAATCAAGTCCTAAAGCATTAGAAAGGTTGGATTAATCATAAATAACTACTGAAAATTGCACAGTCCTAGGAGTCGTTTGCCTGATGAGAAAGATAAAACGCGGAATTAACCTTCCTATTATTGGTTCGCCAAGCTCGGAGTTAGGCGAGAAAAATAACCGATTTGTTGGCTTAAATGCCAGTGATTTCAATGGAGTAAAGCCTTCTTTTCTCGTAAATGAAGGGGATAAAGTGGCCAAGGGCGATACCATCTATGTGTGGAAAAACGACCCAAAGGTAGCATTTGTCAGTCCTGCTTCTGGAACCTTGACAAAGATTTCCCGAGGGGCCCGTCGAGCGCTCCAATACGTTGAAATTGAAGCAGATTCTGAAAACCGTGAGAAGGAATTTTCACTGTACAAAGGGCCTTCACTAGAGTCCTATAGCAGAAATGAATTAATTGATTTAATAGCTGAAGCTGGTCTTTGGACTAGTTTTCGAACAAGACCTTTCTCTAAGGTTCCTTTAACTTCTGCTTCGCCACACGCAATATTTGTTAATACAATGGATTCTAATCCATTAGCGATGGATCCAAGTTTATTTATTCAAAATTTCCAAGCAGCTTTTAATGACGGACTCAATGCTCTTCATCTTCTAACTGACGGAAAAGTTCACGTCTCAGCTGGTGTGGGGTATCGGTTTGTTATCGAGGAAAAAGATAATCGTGAGATACATGAGTTCTCCGGGCCTCATCCTAGTGGAAATGTAGGGACTCATATTCATCATATTGACCCTGTAAATGCGAACAAAGTCTCATGGTCCATAAGTTACCAAGACGTCGTTGCGATTGGAAAGTTGATTGGCACGGGAAAACTTTTTACTGAAAAGTGGGTTTCTTTGTGTGGGCCAGCAGCGAAAAATCCTCGCATTATTAAAACAATTATTGGTGCAAGCCTTGAGGAACTTGTTAGTGGAGAGGAATCAACGCATGATTTTAGATCTATTTCTGGCTCTGTCATTTTTGGAAAATCCAAAAGTGAAAACTATAAATTTTTAGGCAGGTATTCCAATCAAGTAACACTTGTTCGAGAGGATCGAGAGCGTGTTTTTCTTGGTTGGCACGATGCTGGTTTTGAGCGTTTTTCTGTGATGAGAACTTTTCTATCTAAACTGTTGCCAGGTAAGAAGTTTGATTTTGGCACAAGCACGCATGGCTCATACCGTGCAATGGTTCCTGTCGGAGCATACGAAAAAGTATTTCCATTCGAAATGATACCTACTCATTTACTAAAAGCCCTTTATGTCGGTGACACAGATTATGCACAGACTTTAGGGTGTCTAGAGCTCGATGAGGAAGATTTGGCGTGTTGTACTTTTGTTGATCCAGGAAAAGTCGATTATGGACCAAAATTAAGAGAAAGCTTAACGATTATAGAGAAAGAAGGATAGGAGAGAAATATGAAGTTCTTGAGACAGTTGCTCGACTCTCAGCACGAAAATTTTACGACGGGAAAATTTTCTAAACTTTATCCCATTTATGAAGCGATTGATACGTTCGCTTTCACTCCGGGGGAAGTTACTGAGGGAAATACTCATTTAAGAGATGGCCTTGACCTGAAAAGATTAATGGTCACCGTGGCGGTTGCCCTCTCTCCGTGTTTACTAATGGCACTTTTTAATACCGGCTATCAAGCAAACGCTGTTTTGTTTAATCAGGGAGCTACCGAAATTGCAGGTTGGAGAGGTGCTTTATTTGCATTAACAGGTCTGCCTCTTGACCCGGCCAATTTTATTTCTAATTTCGTTCATGGGGCATTATATTTTGTGCCAGTATTTCTCGTGACCAATATTTTTGGAGGTCTCTGGGAAGTTCTTTTTTCAGTTGTTAGAAAGCATGAGGTCAATGAAGGGTTCATGATTACTGGAATCTTATTTCCATTAACTTTACCTCCCAATATTCCGCTGTGGCAGGTGGCACTCGGTATCAGTTTTGGTGTAATTTTCGCGAAAGAAGTTTATGGGGGAACGGGGAAAAACTGGATTAACGTGGCCCTTGCTTCTCGTGCATTTCTATATTTCGCTTACCCTGGAGAAATTTCTGGTGACGCAGTTTGGACGGCCGTCGATGGTTACACTGGGGCAACAACCTTAGGTGTTGTACCTCTAATGGGCATGGATGGAGTGAATGTAACTTGGCTTCAGTCTTTTGCCGGACTTATTCCTGGCTCAATGGGAGAGACATCTACTCTTGCAGCGTTAATGGGGGCAGGGCTTCTCATTCTTACAGGAATCGGTAGCTGGAGAATTATGCTCGGCTCTCTTGTTGGTCTAGTTTTGACAGCAGGTCTTCTTAATTCAATCGGAAGTGTGACTAACTTGATGTTTGAGATGCCTCCATATTGGCACTTAGTTGTGGGTGGTTTTGCTTTTGGTGCTGTTTTTATGGCAACTGATCCTGTAACCGCGCCAAATACTCAACAGTCTCATCTGTTTTATGGGTTTTTAATTGGATTTATGACTGTTCTTGTCCGTGTGATTAACCCAGCTTTCCCTGAGGGAATCATGTTGGCAATTTTATTTGCAAACTGTTTTTCACCATTAATGGACTGGTTTGTTGTTCAGCAAAACCTGAAAAAGAGAGGAGTTGTAAATGGGTAATGACAATGTAAAAAAGATCTTACTTGTATCTTTCTCATTAAGTATTTTTTGTTCTGTACTCGTTTGTGGTTCTGCAATCTCTCTTAAAGAGTTACAACAAACTAACAAAGCTCTAGATATTAAAAGAAACCTACTAATCTCTTCTGGCGTTATTAACTCAAGCGTCACAGAGAAAGAAAAAATCCTTAAAGCATATGAACGCGTTACAGAGTTGGCCGTAGATATAAATTCAGGGTCTGTTGCAGACGACGTAGATACCAAAAAATTAGATGCAAGAAAGTTAGCAAAAGTCGCCGGAGAAAATATCGTTTTAAATTCTGGTGATGACTTGGCAAAAATTAAAACGATCTCCAAAGTTTCAAAAGTTTATCTCGTTAAGAATAGTTCAAATCAAGTAGAGAAAATTGTTTTACCTATACACGGTAAAGGACTGTGGTCGACAATGTACGGCTTCTTGGCCCTTGCCCCAGATACAAAGACAATTAAAGGCTTAGGTTTCTATGAGCATGGTGAAACTCCTGGCCTAGGCGGCGAAATTGATAACCCAAGTTGGAAGAAACAATGGGTAAATAAAGTTGCGTTGGACGGAAAAAATAACCCTCAAATTGTTGTTGTTAAAGGGCAGGTCGATCATTCAGATTCGGCTAACTACAATAAGGTAGATGGTCTATCAGGTGCGACAATTACGAGTAATGGAGTTCAGGCACTCGTCAATTTTTGGGTTAGTGATAATGGTTTTGGGCCATTCCTTGCAAAGTATAGAAACGGAGAGGTCTTATAATGAGCATGAAGCAAACGATTTTTGATCCATTATTTAAAAACAACCCAATTGCTCTACAAATACTAGGGGTATGTTCAGCACTCGCGGTTACAACAAAATTAGAAACGGCACTTGTAATGTCTCTCGCCGTTATTCTCGTTGTCTCTTGTTCGAACCTTTTTGTAAGTATTATCCGTAACCATATTCCAAGTAGCATTAGAATTATCGTACAAATGACGATCATCGCATCTTTAGTTATCGTCACAGACCAACTTTTAAAGGCATTCTTCTTTAGTATTGCGAAGAGTATGTCTGTTTATATTGGTTTAATCATCACAAACTGTATTGTTATGGGGCGAGCTGATGCTTATGCAATGAAAAACGGGCCAGTTCAAAGTTTTTTTGATGGACTAGGTAATGGAATTGGCTATTCGGTTGTGCTGATTTTTGTTGCATTCTTTAGGGAACTTTTTGGTAGTGGGAAGCTTCTTGGTTATACCGTTTTGAAGCCTATGAGTGAAGGGGGCTGGTATCAGCCAAATGGGATGATGTTACTAAGCCCTAGTGCCTTTTTTCTTATTGGTATTTTTATTTGGATTTTAAGAACAATCTATAAAGATCAAGTTGAATCGAGTAATTAGGAATCATTTATGTTTGAACATTATTTAAGTCTATTTTTAAAAGCAGTATTTGTAGAAAATCTCGCACTGTCATTCTTTTTAGGTATGTGTACATTTCTGGCCTATCCAAAAAAGTATCTACGTCAATTGGGTTAGGTATTGCGGTTATTGTTGTTCAGAGTATCACTGTGCCGGTTAACAACCTTCTTTATACCTACGTTTTGAAGGAAAACGCCCTTACTTGGGCAGGTGTTGCATCATCTGATCTAAGCTTCTTAGGCCTAATAACATATATCGGTGTTATTGCGGCTATGGTTCAGATTCTAGAAATGACTCTCGATAGATATTTTCCTGCACTTTATTCAGCGCTTGGTATCTTTCTACCTTTGATTACGGTTAACTGCGCTATCCTGGGTGGCTCACTATTTATGGTAGAGAGAGGTTACAACTTTACTGAATCAGTTGTATTCGGATTTGGATCAGGCCTAGGCTGGGCGCTTGCCATCATGGCGCTTGCAGGTATTAGAGAAAAAATGAAATACAGTGATGTTCCAGACGGTCTACGAGGTTTGGGGATTACTTTTATAACCGTTGGTCTTATGGCCTTGGGGTTTCTGTCTTTTTCAGGAATTCAGCTTTAAGGAGATTATGACATGAATGAAATTATTTTAGGCGTTGTCATGTTTACGGTAATTGTCCTTGCTTTAGTGGCAATTATCTTATTTGCAAAATCAAAACTTGTTCCAAGTGGAAATGTCACAATTAGCATTAATGGAGAAAAAGAAGTGATCGCGCCAGTAGGTGGAAAACTACTAAACGTACTCGCTGACAATAAACTATTTGTCTCTTCAGCATGTGGTGGTGGCGGTACATGTGCTCAGTGTAAAGTTAAAGTTTTTGAAGGTGGGGGAGATATTCTTCCAACTGAGCTGAGTCATATTACAAAAAAAGAAGCGCGCGAAGGAGAAAGGCTTTCCTGTCAAGTTGCTGTTAAACAAGACATGAAAATTGAAGTTGAAGACTCCGTTTTTGGGGCGCGAAAATGGAACTGTAAAGTAAAGTCAAATGACAACGTTGCAACTTTCATTAAAGAGCTTGTTTTAGAGTTACCCTCAGGAGAAGATGTTCCTTTTAGGGCCGGTGGATATATTCAGATCGAACGCCCCGCAGGTAGCGTTGATTATAAAAACTTTGATATTGATTCCGAGTATAGAGAAGACTGGGATAAATTTAATCTATGGCAATATAAATCTGAAACTAAAGAAACAACAATTCGTGCCTACTCAATGGCCAACTACCCTGAGGAAAAAGGGATCATAATGTTGAACGTGCGAATTGCTTCACCTCCTCCAAGGCTACAGAATGTTGAGCCGGGGAAAATGTCTTCTTGGATTTTTGATTTAAAAGCTGGTGACGATGTAGTGATCTCCGGTCCTTTTGGTGAATTTTATGCCAGAGATACTAAAAAGGAAATGATCTTTGTTGGTGGTGGTGCGGGGATGGCGCCGATGCGCTCTCATATTTTTGATCAATTTAAAAGAATAGGGTCAGATAGAAAAGTCACTTTCTGGTATGGGGCAAGGTCGAAGAGAGAAATGTTTTATGTTGAAGACTTTGACTCTATTCAAAGAGATTTTGAAAACTTTAAATGGCATTGTGCTCTTTCGGAGCCACAACCAGAAGATAATTGGGAAGGGTATACTGGTTTTATTCATCAAGTTCTTTTTGATAATTATCTAAAAGATCATCCAGCCCCAGAGGATTGTGAATACTACCTGTGTGGGCCACCAATTATGAACAAATGTGTGATTGATATGCTTGTTGATTTAGGCGTAGAAAGAGAAGACATCATGTTGGATGATTTCGGTGGATAAAATTAAAATAAAATTAAAACATATTAAAGGGCCATTTTTAATAATGGCCCTTTTTTGCTTTTCGAGTTGTTTTAAAAAAACTGAATTAGAAATTGTTCATCTTCAGGGAAAGACGATGGGAACGACATATAATATTAAATATGTTCCCTCTAACAGTTTTCCTATCGGCCAGAAAGTAGTTCATCAAAAAATTGAAGCAATATTAAAAGATTTTAATAAAGTAGCATCTACTTATGATCCATCGTCAGAGATTTCAAAAATTAATCAAATGGAAGCCAATATTGAAATCAATCTGTCTCCTATTTTTAAATTGTTGATGAAGGAAGCCGTTGAGATGAATAAGTTATCTCAAGGAATTTTTGATCCCTCTTTATCACCGCTCATTAATCTTTGGGGATTTGGAGCAGCTGGAAAAAGGAGTACTCCTCCAGGTGACCAGAAAGTAAGAGATGCTCTTCAAGCATGTGGGATGGTTAATTTTATTTTTCAAAAAAACTCAATAAGTAAAAAAAATAAAGCTTCTGAACTTGATTTTTCGGCTTTTGCCAAAGGCTACGGAGTTGATCTGATTGTCCTATATTTAGAGAGTGTTCAGATGGATGATTATTTTGTTGAAATAGGCGGAGAGGTCCGAACTAGATCAAAAGATAAACAATGGAAGATTGGAATTGAGAAGCCTGATCCTGCCCAGAGAGGCCATTTAACTAAAATCATTACACTTAATGGGGCAATCGCCACGAGTGGTGATTATAGAAATTTTTACAATCATGCTGGTAAGAAATATTCTCATGGAATAAATTTTAGAAGTGGCAAACCGGTCGAAAATAATATTGCGAGCGTGAGTATTTTTCACTCTAGATCGGCCATGCGTGCAGATGCCTGGGCCACGGCTTTGATGGTTTCTGAGAGTTTTTCAGAAGCGATTGATTTGATTAATAAGAATAACCTTTCTGCATTTATTATTTACCGAGAAGCAGGTGAGTTAAAGATGTACGAGAGTGCTGAATGGAAAAAGGAGTTTAGTAATGATTGATTGGCCATATTTTTTCATTACCATCTTTGTATTTGCTCTTTTCATTTTTCTTATGAGTGTTGGTGTTATTTTTGCGGGAAAAAAATTAACGGGATCTTGTGGCGGACTTGGAAAGCTAATGGGTAAAGACTGTGAATTTTGTGATAAGAAAGATCAGTGCAAAGAAGCAAAATAAAGTTGGGAGATCAGAATTCCTTTCGTTTCTCCCAACGAGATTGTCTCTATGGATATTCTAATTGAGTTTTAAATTTAGTCCAAGTCAAAACTCTTTATAAGTAAATTTATTTTCTAATGCATCAATAATTAATTGTTTATATTTTGTTAAAATAGGTGACTGCTTTTCTCGGAGTGACTCAATATGCTCTTTTATCGCCTGGATTGTTTTAGCAATATCAGCACTTGCTGTTGATTTAAAAAACCCTGCTAAAAAGCTTTTTGGAGCGATATAAGAGCGATAAATGAGCTGACTACCCTTTGGATGGGGTAAGAAAGTAGCGCTTCCATAGACATTGTTGGCCGCACTATTTTTGATGAACCACCAGCTTACTTGATAAGCGCCATTGTTAAGTTTTTGAAGCTTTGAGCCATTTGTATAGGTTGAGTTAGGTAATGGCCAAGGTGTATTGAATTCATAACTTGTAACTGCCTCCAATGGTGAAGGCTGATCAATAACATCACTTTTAATCACATTAGGGACATAATCCTTTTGATAGTCTAGTGCATAATATATCGCCACTGCTTCAAGTGGACTCGCTTTAATGGTGGTTATCACCTCAAACTCAGGCCATGGGCCTTCATTTTTGGGCCTGGGGATTTCTCGAACAGTTACTTCAGAGGCAACACAATGAAAAGAAATAAGAAATATGAAGAAATTTGTAACGAGATATTTGGCTTTCATTGTCTTATCTTTGTCCCTTTGATTTGTTGCCACATGTTGTTATTTTCTGATAATAAGGATTAAGTTTTCAAAATTTAAGCTGTTTTGTCGAGGACTCAAGTGAAAAAAAGTAATACAGGAAGCATTCGTTTATTTAAAAGTGACTTTATGGAGTCTCTAACTCATGTTCACCCAATTACACCGCTTGTGTTTTGGTCCCCTGTGATTATCTGGTTATTAAAAGAGGGTCTTATCGCTGATGGGCTTGATGCCATGACATTTTCAACTGTCGCACTTGTCGCTTTGCTTGTCTGGACATTTACAGAGTATTTTCTTCATCGATTTGTTTTTCACTATGAAGCTTCATCTCGGTTTGGAAAGTATATCATCTTTCTTTTTCATGGAATTCACCATGATGATCCATCTGATAAAACACGTCTTGTCATGCCACCAGTACCGGCCGTGATAATCGTGAGTGGCCTTTATTTATTTTTTAAACTTTTTGTGCCGGCCCTTTATCTAAAAACCTTTATGGCCTGGTTTTTAGTTGGATATCTGATTTATGATTATATCCACTATGCGACTCACCATTTTCCAATGACTAGTACTGTCGGAAAATACCTTCGAAAATGGCATCTTCAACATCATCACACAAAAGAATCAGTTCAATATGGAGTCAGCAACCCCCTGTGGGATTATATTTTTAGAACAATTCCAAAGAAGCGAAAGCTATCAAGGGAATCCTAAAAAATGATGAAATGAAATTCATGGGAGAGAAGATGAAACGTATCGCTATTTTGACAAGTGGAGGAGATTCCCCAGGAATGAATTGTGCTATTCGTGCCGTCGTACGAACGGCGATTGGGCACAATGTACAGGTCTTTGGTGTTCAGCGAGGATATCAAGGTTTAATTAATAACGAATTGAGAGAGCTTGATGCCTCCAGTGTGGGAAATATAATTCATACAGGAGGAACTATTCTCCAAACCTCAAGATGTAAAGATTTTACAACAGAAGAGGGGCGCAAAAAAGCCTTTGAAAATTTACAAAAAAATAAAATCGATGGATTAGTTGTTCTCGGTGGGAATGGCTCTTTTAAAGGGGCAAAGATTTTTAGTGATGAGTACGATTTACCAGTTGTTGGTATCCCCGCCACTATTGATAATGATATTTCATCTACTGAGTATACGATTGGTTTTGATACCGCGGTTCAAACAGCAATCGATGCTGTTGATAAAATTCGAGATACGGCCAGTAGTCATGAGCGCACTTTTATTGTTGAAGTTATGGGAAGAAAAAGTCCCGCGATAGCCGTTCATGTAGGAGTCTGTTGTGGCGCGGAGAATATTGTATTTCCGTCAAAGGAAATTGATAGCGCGAGAATCGCAGCTGATATTAAGCGGGGAATAAAGCGAGGAAAAACCTCTTCAATTATTGTTGTCGGAGAGGGGGAGAAAGCAGGTTTATCTTACGAAGTTCAAAAAGAGCTTGAAAACTCTCACCAAATTAATGCTCACGTGTGTATTTTAGGCCATATTCAACGAGGGGGGAGACCGACTCATCAAGACCGCTTTATTGGCTCAAAGATGGGAAATCAAGCAGTGAAGGAGCTCATTAGAGGCGAGAAGTCTAGGGCGATCATTTATCAAAACGGGATGGTCTCATCAATTAGCCTAGAGAATTGTTTTGAAACAAAGATAGATTACGAAACACCATTTTTAGAATTAGTTCGAGCTTTATCAAGATAAAATCAAAAGACTCTCAATATTTAGAGAGTCTTTTCATATATCCGATAAGTCTTATAGGGCTTAGCTCCCATTGTGAGAAGAGGCTTATTCATATTAAGATTATCTTCAAGAATCCAACTCATCTCTGCTTCTTCGAATTTATTGATTTTTAATTGTTCATGCATTTTTTGATATAGAAGAGTTTCAAGTCCCATTCGACGGTATTCTTCCATCACCCCAAGAGTGATTACACGAACTCGGTTAATATATTTTTTAGCACGCAGAAGTTTAAAAATTCCAGTAGGGAGTAGTTTTCCATTTGGAATCTTTTTAAATACTTGATTAAAATCGGGGAGACACACAATGAAACCAGCTTCCTTACCATCGACGAGCACAAACATGATCAAGTTTTCATCAACAACGCTTTTTAGATCATTAGCAGTGTGAATAAATTCTTTCTCTGTCATTGGGATAAAGCCCCAATTTTTTTGCCAAGCCTTATTATAAATTCCGAGCATTAATTGAACTTCATTATTCCAATTTTTTTTGTTGATAAATCTGTAGGTTACTTTTTTAGATTTCTCAATTCTTGCGGCAATGCGAGTTATTTTTTCAGGCATTTGAAAAGAGAGATCAATTTGATAGGCAAGTAAATCTTTTACTTTTTCATAACCTAATGAGGAAAAATGTTTTCCATAATAGTCAGGGTTATAAGTCATCATAATTTGCGGTGGATCTTGGAGTCCTTCGTGAAGTAACCCACATTCATAGTTCGTGGAAGGGTTGACTGGCCCTCTAAAACTGGTCATGCCTTTTTGCTTTAAGTAATTCTCTGCTTTTTCAATGAGGGCCTTAGACACCTCTTGATCATCGATAGATTCAAAAAAGCCCCAGAATCCTACCTTGTCATTCCAGAACTTATTGTGAGCGTGGTTGATAATTGCACCAATTCTTCCAACAATTTCATTTCCACGGTAGGCGAGAAACAGCTCAACTTCTCCAACCTCAAAAAATGGATGTTTCGGTTTAAAAAGCTCTTTCACAGCGAGCTTTAGTGGGGGAACCCAATTAGGATCATTTTGATAAATCATCCAAGGGACCTCAATAAATTTGTTTAAGTCTTTTCTCTTATCAATATTTACAATTTGAATATTATTCATATTGGCCTCGGTTAGATGATTTTTAAGAAACAGTAACGAACTTAATTATTAGTCGGAATGTTAAAGAGTGTTTTCGCCTCAGCAAATACTTCTAAAACTTTTGTCAGATCTTCAGTTGTATGAGATGGCATATAGCTTGTTCTAATTAAAGCCTCGCCTTTCGGAACAGCTGGACTAATAACTGGTGTAGCAAAGATACCCTTTGATTCAAGAAAATTTGTCACCTTTAAGCTTTTAATATCATCACCCATGAAAATTGGGATAATTGGTGTTTTTGAATCGTAAGTATAAAAACCTAATTGAGCAAAGCCTTCTTGCATGAATTGGACATTTTTCCACAATTGCTCATGAATAGAGTCGTCACGCATAACAATTTCAAGGCATTTACTTACAGTCGCTACAGCACTTGGGGGCATAGACGCACTAAACATAAATGAGCGTGCCGTGTGACGGACGTAGTCCATCGCTTCTTTTGTACCGACAACAAATCCACCAATAGACGCAAATGACTTAGAAAATGTACCCATGACGTAATCAACATTTTCTGTCTCATTGAAATGATGAACTGTCCCTCTTCCCTTATCACCCATAACACCTATACCGTGAGCATCATCAATATAAAGTTCAGCTCCGTACTTTTGGCAGAGTTCTCTAACTTGAGGAACCGGACATATTGAACCAGTCATTGAAAAGACACCATCAGCGACGACAATGACGCGCTTAAATCTATTCACTGAAGATTGAAGTTGGTCTTCCAATGATTCGAGATCATTATGTTTAAATTTAAATGTTGGCCCCATGGCGAGCCTTGAAGCGTCTATCAATGAAGCGTGATTTTCGGAGTCGTAAATCATACAATCTCTCGGCCCACAAAGAGCGGCTAAAGCACCAAGATTTGATTGCATTCCCGTCGAGAATAAAACAGCGCTTTCAAAGCCTGTATAATCAGCTAGCTTTTCTTCAAGCTCTTCGTGAAGACTAAGATTACCATTAAGGAAACGCGAACCAGTGCAGCCTGTTCCAAACTTTTCGATAGCTTTGATCGCCGCTTCTTGAACCTCTGGATGGTGGGTAAAGCCGAGATAGTTGTTACTCCCGATCATAATTTGCTCTTTGCCTGAAACGGAAACACGACTACCAACAGTATTCTCAATGGCCCGAAACCATGGATATAAATTGTTTTCTCTAAGCATTTTTGCTTTTTTAAGGATTTTTGCGTCGCTGAATGTCTGATTCATCTTAGGAATTCCAGTAGGTTACGTGTTGTTTTGATGAAATAAGCTAGCAATTTTTGGCGATGTTCGTCAATATAAATTAGGTCGATATAGGTTTTGGTGAACGAGGGAATTATGACTCCAGCGTTAACTTTCTTGCATATGATTCAACCACCTTTACTATTTCCTGTTGCTGACTTTTTGGTAGTCGAGTAAATAAGCAGACAACTTTAAATTTTTGAGTTGTTTTACCCTCTGGAGATAAAATTTCTCGCAAAGAAATGACGCGAAAATGGGGAACGATGAATAGATCATCATTGATCACAAACCTCATTGTTGAAAGAGTTCTACCAGCAGGAAATAAGGGTACATCTTTACTGTCGACAATTATACAAATGCTTTTTCCTGAAACATCAATAGCGTCAAATTTTTTCTCTTCGAATTTTACTCTTACTGAAATGAAATCATTACTGGCGAGACGGAAGTTTTCTCGCTGATCAAACGCGTAAATTTGACCACTTATTTCCAATATATACTTAGAATTTTCTTGATGGGTGAAATTTACTTTGCCGCAGTAACTTCGTCTGCCGATCGTCACTTTAAAATAGGATAATCCATTTTTCAGTTTCGATGGGATTGTCCTTTTCAGGAAAGTTCCAACTTTTTGGATGACAAATATACCTTCAGTCTCAGTTACTTTATCAACCTCATATTGTTCAATTTCTTTCTCTGTAAATCCTTTTTGCCAAAGTTCAATTTTATAAGCATGGTGCTTCAAATATCTAAGAATCAGAGATCTGTCGTACTTGGAGCATTTTGAAAGATGGTACTTTTTTTTCATTCTCATATTTTAGCTCAACTTTTAATTTTGGGATGATTTTTTTTGTATTTTAATGACAATATTATTGAAACCTTGATATCCCTATGGCGTTTATTTAAGGAGATGTTATGCAAAAAGAATCAGCTGGAATTAAAAGGTTAAAAGAATATAAACCATTAGATTACTTAATTAAAACTTGTGACTTAGAATTTTTTCTTTCTCCTACTGAAACTAAAGTTATCGCAAAAAGTAAGTTCGTAAAAAACCCTAAATGCAGTGACTCCAAAGATGTGTCGACAATTTTCTTAGACGGAGAAAAATTAAAACTTCTTACGATAAAAGTAGACGGAGTTGGTCTCACAACTGAAGAATACACGATGAGCGAAAGCGGTATCAGCTTTTGTAGTAATAAAGATAGCTTTGAGCTTGAAGTGGTTACTGAAATTAACCCAGAAGCGAACACGGAGCTTGAGGGGCTATATTTGAGCTCTGGTATTTATTGCACCCAAAATGAAGCAGAAGGCTTTAGAAAAATTACCTATTTTTTTGATCGCCCTGATAATATGACAATTTTCTCTTGTAAAATTAACGAGGATCAGAATGCTACTTCTGTGATGCTGGCGAATGGCAACTTGGTTGCTGAGGGGAAAAATGCAGATGGAAGTAGGTGGGTGAAGTGGGAAGATCCGTTTCCTAAGCCATGTTATTTGTTTGCGCTTGTTGCTGGAGAGCTAGGCGTGGTTGAAGACACTTACAAAACAACTTCAGGAAGAGAAGTAAAGCTTCAAATATTTGTTGATAAGGGGAATGAACCTAAATGCGATCATGCAATGGAGTCTCTTAAAAACTCAATGAAGTGGGATGAGGATGTTTACGGCCTAGAGTATGATTTAGATATTTATATGATTGTCGCTGTTGACTCTTTCAACATGGGGGCGATGGAAAATAAAGGATTAAATATTTTTAATTCCGCGTACGTTCTCGCAGATGAAAAGTCTGCGACTGACCAAAACTTCCTTGGAGTCGAAAGTGTAATTGGGCACGAATATTTTCATAACTGGACAGGGAACCGAATTACATGTCGTGACTGGTTTCAGCTGACGTTAAAGGAAGGGCTTACTGTATTTAGGGATCAGGAGTTTAGTGCTGATTTAAATATTAGAACGGTAAAAAGAATTGAAGATGTTGCGAGACTTCGTAGCAGTCAATTTGTTGAAGATTCAGGCCCCTCTTCTCACCCGATTAAGCCTGATGAATATATAGAAATTAATAATTTTTATACGGCCACAATTTACGAAAAAGGCGCAGAAGTTATTCGGATGATTCACACGCTTCTTGGGGCGGATGGTTTTAGAAAAGGAATGGATAAATATTTTGAATTGTTTGACGGCCAAGCAGTGACAACTGAAGATTTTATTCACGCGATGAGCGTGGCAAATGAAAATTATGATTTTGAGCAATTTAAAAGATGGTATTCTCAACGAGGAACTCCTACATTAAATATTTCTACAGTGTATGATGAAGGTCTTAAAGAGCTCAAAATTGGTGTGGTTCAAAAGTGTCCAAAAACGCTGAAAGAGGAAAACTGGAAACCATATCATTTGCCACTAAAAATAGGTTTAGTTTCTCGAGATGGAGGAGAAGGTTCTGCTCAACTGGTGAGTGAGTATGAGGCCGACAAAAATGATTGGGGCCAAAAAGGAATAATTCATATTAAGAAAGAGTCTTCAGAGTTTGTTTTAAAAAATGTTGAACAAAACCCTGTTCTTTCCGTCAATCAAGATTTTTCAGCTCCTGTTATTATTAATTATGAGCAAAGTATTGACGATAGGCTAATCTTGTTAAGATACGATAAAAATGATTTCAATCGTTATGAAACTGCTCAAAATCTTGCGATGGAAGTTTCTTTAGACTTAATAAAAGCAGATGAAAATGGCGATCAATTAGAAGTTTCAGACTCTTACATTAAATCTTTTGGATATCTATTAAATGATGAGTCTCTCGATAATGAAACCAAAGCTTTATGTTTATCTCTACCTTCTTTTTCCGCGTTAAGGTTAAAGCTTGAGGACCTTAACACTTCCAGTATTTTTATGGCGCAAGATGTGCTGAAAAAGACATTGGCACTCAGGTATAAAGAGGATTTTATCCAGCTTTTTAATTCCTTAAAAAATCAAGAGGATCCTATTTATGATGTTTCTCCTAAACAGGTTGGTGTTAGGGCGTTAAAAAGAGTTTTCCTCAGTTTTTTAATGGCACTAAATATTGAGGAATATAACAAGGTTTGTTTCGAAGAGTTTTCTCGCTCAACTAATATGACAGACGAGATTAATTCTTTAAATTCACTCATTCACTTTGGGGAAAATAATGTTGCGACTAAAGCAATTGAAGCCTTCTATACCAAATGGAAACACGAAACGCTTGTTGTGCAAAAATGGATTTCTAGTCTCGCGACTTCTCCAAAAGAAGATACTTTAATGTGGCTTGAAAAAATTCAACAGTTACCTGAATATAGTAATAAAGTTCCAAATCTAGTGCGCTCATTGGTTGGCCAGTTCGCGATGAATAACCCAAGGCAGTTTCATCGGCCAGATGGACTTGGTTATGAGTTTGTGGCCAATCAACTTCTAGATCTTGACTCTATTAACCCGCAAATCTCCGCACGGATTGCTGGAAGTTTTAATATTTATGATAAACTCCAAATTCATCAAAAGAGTTTAATGAAAACACAGATTGAGAAAGTTCTGAATAAGCCTGGGTTGTCGAAAAATACATTTGAGATCTTATCAAAAATAAAATTGTAAAAAA
>JAURQB010000060.1 GCA_030836365.1 Bdellovibrionota bacterium
GAATTTTGTTTCGACTTAACGACAATCACGGCGTTATCATCATTGCCAAATTTTTTCTCGAAGTTTAAAAAAGCCTCCACATTTGGATCTTTGTCGGAATACCAAGATTTATAGGTAAAGTTCGCTTTCACGTACATCAAGCCAGGAGTACAAGTGGCAATCATTAAGGTAAAAATGAGAAGAGTCTTCTTTGGAGAATGAATGATAAATTCAACAAATCGATCGCGGTACTTACTTAGCATAAAAATATCCCAATTTTAATTTTGATTTTTGGCCATCATCATTTGAAAACCATTTTTTGACATTAGAGTTGCCCTTGCATCAACAAGAGGACGATCCCCTGTTCGCAAAATTTGATAGTTCTTCAATAGTCTCAACAAGATAAGCTTCATCTCCATGAGCGCAAAATTCATTCCACTACACATCCTCGGCCCCAGGCCAAAGGGAAAATAAATTTGACGAAGCTCTTCTGTTATTTTTTTCCCTAAAAATCGATTCGGGTCAAAAGTTTCTGGGTTATCCCAATATAAAGAAGAGCGCTGAGTTAAAAATGGAGAAACTAGAAAAATATCGCCTTGTTTTACAGAAATGCCATGCATTTCATCATCGTTTTCGGCCTCTCTAGTAAATCCCCAGCCGGCCGGATATAATCGCATGGCCTCAAACAAACACGCCTCAGTAATAGGAAGTTGTTGAAGGCTTTCAAAATTGATCTCTAGATTAAATGCCCTCATTTCCTCAGTGCAGCGATTAAGCCAGTGTGGATTTTCAAGAAGTAAATCCATCATAAAAGACAAGCTTAGTGCAGACGTTTCGTAGCCGGCAAACATCACCGTAACGATATTATCGCGGATAAATGTGTCAGATATTTTTTCTTCAGGATTTTTATCTCTAAACTCTAGAAGTTGGTTCATAAAAGAAAAGGAAAGCTTGTCTTTATTTGTTTTTTTGATGCTATTGTAAATAACGTCATCAAGTTTTTGCATATAAAAATCAAAATCTTTCTTTTCTTTATCAAGTTTTCCGGGAAGGTTAAAAACAGCATACTTTTCTCTAGTGACGAAACTAGTTAATACGGCCAAGCCTTTATCAATATGCTCATAATCATCTTCATAATCAAGCCCAATTACACAGCTCATAATGATATCAAAAGTAATTTTACTAAAAAGATTTCGAAGATTTTTTCCATTATCTAAACTGTCTTCAAATTGATGAAGATTCTTCGTAATGATTTCATCCATCATTGGCAAGCAGCTTTCTAGATATCGTAGATTCATTAAAGGAGTCAGTAGCTGGCGCTGTCTTTTCCATTCTGCGCCATTAGTGATAAAAAGACTTTTTCCAAAAATCATCTCAAAGTTCGTTTTTTTAATATAGTTTTGCGAATTTTTGACCATTATATGACGAACATAATCTTTTCCGACGGCGACATGAATTTCTTTTGGGCCAACTTTAACCTTAAACACTTCACCATGCTTATCAGAGAGCTTACTCAGCCAAGAGAGTCGATCTTTAGAATAGGGAATCAAGTTACCTAGAAGTGGAAGCCCTTTTTCAAATGGAATATTATTTTTTGGCACGTAAAACCTCAATTCGGTACATCTGCACACCTTCGTTTTTTTGTTCTTCGCTAAAATTAGAAATGATGTCCTCAAATCCATCTCGACTCGCTTCGGGTATACGAAGATAGTTTCTATTCACGATAAGCGCGTTCCCACTTAATGCTGGCTTTAAATTTTGAATAAAGTCTTTTTCTATTTGCCCTGAAAAGTAGCTTGGTACATCACTAAGAGAAATAAAATCGAGATTTTGGTGATTATTTATTTCTGAAAGCAAATCATTTTGATGATAATAAATTTGACAGGTTAGGAGGGATTCTTTCATCATCTCAAAGCAATCTTTAGATGCTTCTACTAAGTTTCCTTCTGCATGCTTAATTTTCCCTAAAAAACAGAGCTGAAGAAAAAAACTCTTTCTGGTTAATACTTTTCTCATCAAATGACTAAATGCTTTTGAGTAATAATGGACATAACTTTCATTGATATTTTTTTTGATAAAATCCCCTTTATATAAAAGGGCATTAAACATTGCTTTATTACCAAGAATAGTCAAAATAACCATCCAGCGCAGGCTCGGAAATTTATTGTCCATATACTCTTGTTGTTCTTCAAGTGTTTCAAAAGAGAAGATTTTCTCAACCGTTTTAGCTCCCAAAAACTTTTTCACAATTTTACTAAAGAAAATGAACGTTCGCTCCCACTTTCCATAATAAAGTGGCGATATCCAACTTAATTTTTCAAACAAAGAAGTTAAATATTTTTCAGAACCTTGATCAAGTTTAAACCCATCAAATACTTCCTTTCGCCAAGAAATATTTTGATCAATATCATACGGAGCATATCCCCAAAATTTAAGAAATTCCTCATGATTCAATTTTTTAATCGTTTGCTCTCTTAATCGAGCAAGATGCAGTTGTTGGATTGATAGATCTACAATATGTAACTCTTTTGCCTCTGGATGCAGTAATGGAAAACAGCGGGACCCTGACCCACATACGCTTAATATTTTTGAAGGCTTATTTTTCAGGACAATACCGCGCTCAAACGCCGTATCTTCATTGGCGAGGCTGTAGTTTAAGTCATAAAAATACTCAACATTGCTCATTTTTTAATTTCCTTTATACTAGTTTAAAATATTCAGGCGAAAATCACATGAATTATTTAACTATTCATTTAAAAGAAGCGATTGAAATTAATCAAACTCGCGCTCCTCTTTATGCAAAACTTACAAATGGTGAAAGCACTAAAATTTCAAATGCTCTCTTGCAATCTGAAAAGTTAAGCCTTGCCACTTCCCTTCCGATGGATAAGACTGCCGGTTACTGGCAAAAGCGTGGCGTTCCCGTATTCGCTCATGAGTTTATTCCCATGGATCAAACGCCTGAGTTTGCCGAGCAATTTATTGACATGGATGGCATAACAAGTGAGTTTCCAAACTTTCCAACGGATCAAGTGATGAGTGATTTACTCAAGAACTTGAAAACCGATGACTACGCCAGTGTTTCTGCTCTAACAAAAAATGTATTGGAAGATTTAAGCGTAACCCCCAAACATCTTTGCCTTATTCGTCACCTAGTTGAATCCATTCATCGAGGAGCAAATTTACTTCCGCTTCATTTGGAAAAAACAAAGGAAAAAAATCTTTTTTTCTCTCCAAAGAAACTCTGCCACTACTTGCTTTGGGCGCAAACTGTGGCGATAAAACCCTCGCTTAGGATAGACCGTTGGGCCCATCCAATTCAGCGTCAAGGCATCCCCATTATTTTTCAAGACGTCCCGTATATTCCCCCCATGCCTAAAAGGTACGCGGTACCTTTTGGCAAATCGCCCTAACAATTGGCCTTGATGGCCAAAAGGTACCGCGTACCTTTTAGAGGGATTTTTTTACCATGTGGTAGCGATGAACCAAATAAGGATCACCGATTTTTTCATAAAACTTCGAACTTATGTTTCCATCTCGAACTAACACTCCAGCACCTCTTTTCACCCCTAGATCAGATGCCTCTCGACATGCTCGATGAATAAGTGCCGATGATAGTTTTGCTCCCTGGTAATCAGATTGAATCAAAATACTTTTTACAATCAAACAATCACCTTCCATAAAACAATAAACATAGCCCCGAGGAATTCTATTCCCATCTTCAATAAAGTAGCTGTAACTTAAATCACTCCCTTTGATAAATTCAATATGGGTACTAAAGTACTGCTCTTTTGAAATCGGCTCATACAAATAATTAATTTTAAAACTATCAACATTTAGTTCATATAGTCGGTTAATATCTGCGCCATCATTTAAATCTAAATGTCGAAATGTATACCCTTCGCTAACGGCCAGGTCATACCCTCCTTTGGTTCGGGCAACTTGATCTTTTAAGGTATTAAAAAACCTTGAGCTATAACCTTGATCCTGAATATAGCCGCAGGCAATCGCCGCCTCGTAATACTCCCGAGGGTTATTGGGCGCCCATGAAAATTGCGCCTCGAAGCCGTCCGATTGAAAACGATTTCCAAACCAAACATTTATATCGACGGGCCCAATGACAGTAGTTGCGCCTTGCTCTTTTGCCCACGTTTCCGCGGCACTAAAAAGCTCATTCGCTACTTCCGCCTGATCTATCGGATACTCAAACATTCCAAAAAAAGCGACCCCCGGATTTCCCTCGCTTATATTGACACAAATTCGCCCGACATCAGTGCCATTGTTTTCCACAATAAATAATTCTTTATTCACTTCAGGAAAAATACTTAACAAATAGGCCCAATATTCTTTTTTCGGTAGCGGTCGATTTTTATTATGAGTAAGATTCTCCGAAAGTATGCAAAACCGCGCCATAAATTCTTGACCATCAGGAAAAGTACTCAAAGAGATCATGATAAAATCCTTATTTCTCCGGCTCCGGCATTTAGCTCAATTTCCATTCCTGATTCAAGTTTTTTTATAAGGCCACCAGGAACACCAACAATAGTGGGAATCCCCAGTTCTCTGGCAATAACTGCAGAGTGAGATAATAAACTTCCTCGCTCGACAATAATCCCTTTGCAATTTGGAAACAACGGTACCCAACCTGGATCAGTACGTTTGGTGACTAAGATTTCACCATTCATCTCGCTGGCGTCTTCAAGTGCATGCGCGAATAAGACCTTTCCACTAACGACGCCCGGACAGCAACTGACTCCGTAGATAAGGTTCGGATCATCGCTAATTTTAATTTTATTTTTTAGTAAGTCACCGCTATCAACCATTTCCTTTCTAGCGAGACTCGTTCCTACTGCGCCAACGGAAATAAATCGATCTGGTGGATCCTCCTCTCCAAGGTATGTTTCAAATTCTGCTCGTCGCACTTTCGCGATTAAACCAAGAGATAAACTCTCTGGTTTGCCCTCAATAAAATCAAAAATCTCTCGGTAAGTGAGATAAAACCCATCTTTAGGATCTTCGATCAGCTCAAGTTCATAGAGTTTTCTCGTCATGTTTTTAAAGATGCGACGACTAATACCAAAACTTTTTGAGCGTAGAAAA
>JAURQB010000061.1 GCA_030836365.1 Bdellovibrionota bacterium
TAGCCCTGTGCAACAAGGCTTGTACAGCGGAAATAGTTCCTGTAGATGATCCAACCCCTGCAGGGCTAGGGTTGGTTGCCATACTAACATCAGTTGATTGAACATTACATGCTGGTTCTAGTTGTAGTAACGCTTCTGGATTGAGATTACATTTAGTAATGTCCCGTCTTATCTTGTCTTCAAATTTATTTATTTGCGCCCAACCTGCCTCACAAACAAAAACTGCATGCATGCAGCTTTGCATGTATTTTTCATGAAAGGTAACACTTCCAAATTCAAGCTGCCCACACATTGGCGGAAAGGATGGTTTTTCAGTTGTTAACTTAGAAGCATTTTTATTATACACAGAATTATACGCCATAAAAGCAGACATATCTTCATGACAAATATTTAACTGAGCGGCACATGGAATTAAGTAAGAAAATGTACCAGCGTCAAGACTTATTGCCTGTTTAACTTTTGCTACAACTCCCTTTAAGCCGACTGCAAACTTAGACTCTGATGCCTTCCATTTTGCTAACTGGTAATAATATCTCCCCATTAAAGTTAGCTCCCAAACAGCTGCAAGGGCCCATGAAACTTGAGCGGCAAGAAGAAACCAATACTCAAATTCAAGACTGTCCTTTAAATCAAGGAGAGCACTTTTTTGAGCATCTAATGCCCCAACTTGATCACAGTAAATCTGTACTGTGCCTCCATTTACAGCATCTGGCGGTAATTCAATATTTTTTTCAGCGACAGCTGCGACAAAATCATCCCATTGATCAGGGAAACTAAATTTACCAAGACTTAATTCTGAATGTTTATTTATATCTCGACAAAAGTCTGAGAATTCAGCAAGCATATTTTTGCCATCTTCATCAGCGACTGAGTATCTAATCTTAGATAAGGTTGCTCCAGAAAATGAAAAAAAGGATGCAACTTGTCCAACTATTAAAGCAAGAGCTGCTGTTCCCACTAAAACAGATGAAATGCCACAGGTAATTCCAAGTTTTATTTTTTCTGGGCTAAAGCACTCTCTAGCATTACCAATGGCAACATAAGATACCAATAAAGTAGCAATGGTATTTACCCAACGAGAAGCTGCAAAAGAAGCTCCATGCTCAGCCTCATAGGTTTCACCAGAACCCTCACTCTCCGTTGTTTTAGCCCCCACAAACTTTTGAATGTCAGGACCATCAGCTATAGAAATACTATATCTTATGCCTTCATTGTGTTCTAAAGAAAACAAACTGAATATTAATACAATGCTGACAAGTTTTCTTAATGCCTTCATTCGTTATTTCTCCTCAAGAAGTCGTGGATAAGCCGTTTTAAAATATCGGGTGGAAATAACATTAAAGATATTGGCGCCTGAAGTTTTTGTGACATCATCCATTCGTATATCAAGATCACTCACTCGATTTGCCTCATCCTCAAGGTCAAAATCGCCGCCACCAAAGTTTTGCTCTTTCGGTTTAAAATCAAAGTTTAGCCCACTCATGAAATCTTCATCTTTTTTCGTTTCTTCCACGCCACCTTTTTTCTTTTCTTTTAATTTATCGAGAAGATCTTTTTCGTTTTTATCCACCTCAGGCTTAGCACTCGCAAGCGCCTGCCCACTGAGCGCCGCTTGGATTTGTGGATTCTTCGAATTACGAATTGCATTTTTAAGTCCACTTACTAACTTTTTCGTGGCCGGTTCCGGATCAAATGGCGGTAAACCTAATTTTGAGCGCTTATCATTTAACTCTTTCATCAAACGCTCTTTAACGTTCTTCACTTTTCCAATCGCATTATTTAAGTTATTGGAGGCTTTCATTGCATTCTCGCTTATACTATCTGTCCCCCCGAGCTCATCTGCTAGCTCCTCCATCGAATTAGAAATCCCAGCGAGACCATTAACCTCTAGCGCCTTCAACGTCGCCTTTAAACTTTTTCCCACACTTTTACAGCCGCCACGGCCATCTCCGCCCGCCGGACAAGGCGTCTTAACGCCAAGGTTATCTTCCTCATACTCCAGGTCTGCATAGTTCTCAAAGTCAGCGCTCGATTGCTGGGTTACACTTGCAGTCGATGGATTTGCCCCTGTCGCCGTTGTTTCAGACTTCAGTAAATCAATCATCCCATCAAGCTCTGTTATATTTTCTTGCAATGCTTCTACCGTGTCACTGGTATGGGAGTAATTCAACCAGACAACTGCTTGCATTACTCCGATAAAAATAAGTCTAATCCCGGGATGATAATAAAAAAATGACATTACTTTTCTAGTATATGGAACGGCCAACACTATTAGCCCAATTGCAAATGGCAATAGGCTCATCCACTGGGTCCCCTCATTGTTATCAAAGTCCTTACTACCGCCTGCATTCGCCGTGGACATAACCATACTAAACATCGACGAAAGATGCTCTACTGCTTTTTCTAAATCACCATTGGAAGAATACCAATCAGCAGGTTCATTAAATAATAAACCTCTGCCAGCAGGAGTTGTTGGCGGGGTCTCTTTTTCTGTGCACGCTTTGGCACATGCATCCATCGCCTTGTTACCTGCAATCACTTCAGCAGCCTTTGCATTCATCGCCTGCTCAATTACTCTTACCGACACACTGCTGGAGAGATCACCACTTTCGTTTGCAGCTTTTAATGCTTGATATTCTGCAACTAAATTTCTCACATTAATGCCATATTCGGCATCTATTAATTCTTGTGGATCCATCCCTAGCACTAAATTCAAACCGGGCACCTCCGGTCCATCACCAAGAAGACGTTTAACACGACGACTTCTCTCATCCATTGCAGACTGTATTTCACTATTAAAACCATCACTAGCTAGCGGAGGAATCGAACATTTTTCTTCTTCCGCACTTTCTGCTTCCGCTACTTTATATGTGACGTAATGGTTCAAACATTTTTGCACGATGCCCACAGCAGCTCCAATAGTAGACGTCGCAGATTGATTGGGAACAAGATTCGTTTTTATTCGTTCGCAGCTCGCTAATGCGAAATAACAAGCCTTCTCACTTGGACGCCTCGCCGTTTCAGATGTTACGTAATCAGCGATACAGACAAATGTATTACTGGGCATTGGAGTTGTTTCTGTTGCCTGACTTTTTTCACCATAAACATGCAAAAAACTATAGAGCGATTGCAAAGATTTAGTGCAGGCCTTAATTGGATTTAGGCAAAGTGTTTCAAACAACTGAGGATTTGGATCGGGAGGTGTTGCTGAACTTGCTGTATTCAATGCAGTTTGAATCCTTTTTTCTGTTTCCTCTTTCTCAAGGCAGGCAATTGTTAGGCCCAGTGCCGATTTTTCATCTGCATGATGGGCCCATTGTCGGAACAGTTGAACGAGTTCAACAAGTCCAGCAACGATAAAGGATACTCCCGCGGTTAACGTTAGACTTTTTTTCGTTTCAAACGCATCCTTCATCTCTTTCAAGGCCGCAGACTGAACTTGAACTGCAGCAACTTGATCACAATAAATTTCAAAACCATAAGTGCTCGAATCCTCCGCGAGCTCGAACATCTCCCCTTGCCCTCCTGGTTTGAAACTCTCTAAAGCTCCTGATTCAAGCGCCTCCACTGCTTTTTTTCGACTGTCATGGCCGTTCCACTCTTTGCAGAAATTACTCCACTCATCTAAATTTTCTTGATTAAATTTTAACTTTTCTGTGTAGTTTTTCGTCGTGCTGACGATTAGAATGATTTCCCCAACAATGTAAGCGAGTGCTCCTATACTCAGTGGAATTGTTGATAAGGCGCAAATTCCGCTCATCATTCCACTTCTTACTCCCGAAATGCAATCTTTGGCAGCACCGATGGCCGTCATCGAAAGCACGATCATCATAAAGCTACTTATCCATCGGTCATTCGTTAATCGATCAAGGGCGGATGATTTTACCGAATCAAAACAATCATCCTTGTCACTCGATTCACCTTCTCCACACTCTTTTTTACCACCAGTATAATCACCTAGTTCATTTGGGTTTTCTTCTTGAAAAGCAGATGGCGTTTCACCTTCAGCGTAAGCACTGCACATTCTCACTGAGTGGCCAATCTCCATCAGTGAAAAACTTAAAATCATCACAATAACGCACAATTGGTGAAGAGTTTTTAGCAAGGTTTTCTCCCAATCTCTTATTCTTACTTGGACGTGATAAAATTCGGGACTTTAAGGAAAATTATTAAGTCTCATTGTGTAAGAAAATGTTTTCTATCTTATTGATTATTCTACAACTCTTCGCTCCGCGTCGCGAAGCGGGGGCAAATTGCCACCAAAATACTTACATTTAGCCTAATAACCAGAAATTATTTACCGACACGGCCAGAATCCTTGAAAAAACGCACCTCGTTGGATAACAAAGCCCCAATAAAATTTATGGGAGAAATTCATGAAGCATTTTCTAATACTAGCTTTTGCACTCACTCTTGGTGGTTGCTACAAAAAAAATATCGACGGAGACTTCTCTGTTTATGAAGCTTTTGAACTTAAAAAAGGAAAAAAAGTTATCACCATCGAACCAAATGAATACACGGCGACGTTAAGAATGAAAGATCGCAAAAAATTTCAGTTGGTCCTTCCAGGTGTTAAGGGGAAGAAATTTACCTTTAAATTTCCAAAACAATTTATGGTTCCTCGAGCAAATGGCAACTTAAAACTTAGTGCGCGTGACTTAAATCAGCCAGTTGATGTTGAGCTTAATTTCAATACAAACACAAATCGCTCAGCGGCGGAAAATGTTGTTGAAAGCTGCTCTCGAACATTTTATGACCGAATTTGTCGTTGGGAAACAACTCCTGGAAGAAGAGTGTGCCGAACTGATTCACATGGCCGTCGCGTTTGTCGAAACGAGCCACCAAGACGAAGACGTGTTTGTCGAAGTGTTCCAAGAACAATCTATGGTTCTAGAGACGTAACCGTAAGATTTATTTCAACAGAGAAACTTTATATTGCTGACCTCTTTCGCCCAAGCTCTGACGAGATTGTCGCGACCTACAAAGGACGTGAATACAGCTCTCGTCGCGAAGTTTTAAACCGTGGCGTTTGTCGTTTGGACTATCCTCGAAATAGACGTTTCTAAAAACCACCAAACAAATTATTTTTATCAAGCCCCTTCATTATTGTAGGGGCTTTTTTTTTGCCAAAAAAATACCGAACCATGTGAGTGAAGAAATATTGTTTTCTGCTTATTATCCTCTCCTTTTCACTGCTTTGTAACGAAGTAAGCTTCGAAGATAGCGTTTGGAATGGTGAACCAATTGATCAAGTCACCGAAGAAATAAAACAACTATGCGGTGAAACCTGCAGCGGGCCTGAAGAGCAAATTAAAATTGCCACGCGAGCAAAAGAAATTGAAAGGCAATATATCCAAGACTTTACCAACTGGATAAAGCAAATGCCGCCCGAGATGAGAGATACAATAAGTGGTCTCACTTATGATGACTCAAAGTCCCCTCGCGAAAATGAAGTCACCCAACCTCATAAACTAAGAGAGCTTTTCAACGACGAGGGGTTTATTGATATACTAATTCAAGACCACCCAAGCTCTCCTCCTGTTAATCGCGATCAATTAATGACAAACTTCACCAAGTACTACAACTCCCTTGGCGCACTATCCGTTTTAAAATTTCAATGTATCAATTCAAACCCCGAAGACAGGGAAGCTTGCCCGCTTCAAACGGAACTACCCAAGGTAGAAAGTATTAAATTTAATCCAACATCGTTAAGTTCCCAAAACAGGATGACAGAAAGTGAAGATACTCCTTCAGAAATTCCAAAAGGAAAAATTCCGGCCACGGATCCCCGTTGCCAAGACATCGTTCAAAAATCGTTGGCCCTAGATGAAAAGGCGGGAGAGCTTGGCCCTCAAGAGTACACACGTCAACGAAGGGAGCTGGCCAATTGTGTGAACTGGTGCTCCGACGATGTAAAAGAACGCTACCCTCTTCTCTGCGCAGCTCAGGAAGCAGGCCCTAATAGTGATCGCCCTCCTATTGCTTCCCTATCTCACCAGAGGGAGGATGGATTTATTCAATACGACGGCCGCAGCATCGCCTGTGATGCTGGATGGCTTTCTCAAAATTTCTACCGACGAAACTGGAATGAACGACAAATTGATTGCGCTATCTCTGGAAGCAGCTTGGAAATTTTTCGAGAAGATTATTATCACCTCTTGGGCTCAGTAGCGGCCAATCTTTCAGCGTCTCAAGCCGGAAACACGGCAGAAGGCGAAATATTTCAAAACTCCGCGCCTCTACAGTCTAGCTACCTCAACTATCCAGATCTCGTGCGCATGACGGCCATCTCAAAGTTTCTCAACGGATACTGTGATTTAACAGGAAATGTACCGGCCAACGTTCCTGATTCTTGCTCACCATACCAGAAAGGAATTCAAAATTATCGGTGCAATAAAGAAGTTACACCAGATAAGCCTGAATATATAAAAACGGCCAAACAGCTGAGAAAACTTCATCAAGAAAAAGCTCGCTTAAACGAGCTCGCCAATAGTGAAATCTATAAAGGCGTGCGCGATTTTATTGCCACCGGAATCGCTCCCAATACAAGTACGTTAATGGGACTCTCGCCAACTCAAGCCTATACAAACTACTCCGCACTGACGGCGCAAATTGATCAAGTAGATGCCTCAATTGTAGAGCTCTCTGGAAAATTCCCCCTACTCATGAGTGGACTCAGTACAGATACGCCCATTGAGGATCAAGATTTAACCAACGAAGGAATTATTAGTGAGCTCAGTCAGCTCGATGAAAATAATATTAATCAACGAACATTTAATCGGCTTTACAAGAAAGCCAAATCCAATGCTGGTGAAAAATTTTCGAGCAGTTTAAATAGTATGTGTGACGCAAGATCTGGAATAACAGATGATCAAATTATTTTGATGCCTGAGTTTACCGGGCCCACCCTTCAAAAATTTCCTCAATATGAAGTAGCGCAACTCTGTCTTGAATCACGTTTCGGCCCAGAGGATATGAAGCAGCTCATTGACGATGCCGCTATTCCTGGTGCGGCCATTGGTTGCTTGGCCGCATCCATCGGACCTCAAGCTGTTGCAGTTGGAGCAATTTGTGGGGCCATGTTCGCGGGACATGGATATTACGTTTATCAACGAGAGAAAAATAAACTTATTCAAATTCAAGAGTGCCGTCAAAGCACGCGAGGGCAGGATTTTTGTGATAACGATGAATATCTCGCGCAAAAATCAGACTACGATCATGCATTATTGAATCTTCAAATTTCAATTGCCACTCTCCCTCTTGATATTGTTTTACCTGGGGCCATTGAATATGGGCCAAGACTGATGCAGGCATTAAGGTCAGCAGACGAGCTCCCCATTCAAGAGGCCATTCGATTAGCAAAAAGTGTTGAAGATGAATTAATGAATATTAGAAAGATCACCAATCCAGAGGAGCAGGCGCAGGCACTTGAGCAATTAATCACGAGAATAAAATCCCATAATGATTACAACCCTATTGATGTCGTTGCGGGTGCCGAAGATACTTTTTCAATTATCCAACGCGGAGAAGACGGCCGACAACGTTTTATTCCCTTCACTCCTGGTACGAATGACGTCTCCTCTTTGGAAAACTTTACAATAATTGAGCGCACCTCAGGCTATGAGGGGGGAAAATTAATTGAAATGGATGTTGAGTTTCCACAAGATCCACTTTTTTTCGAGGCATCAAGTGGCCTAACCAGTCAGAGTACATTTAAAGGTGGCGTCGCTCACGGAATTACTTATCCAGTCCATTCTCCCGCACTGGAAATCTACCAGCAAGGAGATTCATTTCTCTATCCAAAACTAGGCCGGGCCAATGAAGTCTACGAGCGTCTTGGCCAGGAATTTTCTCGAGTAGGACTATCAAACAATGTTCGCTTTGTTGATGATTCCGTAGTTGGTAGTGCTGAAAATTTTTATGGAGGAATGGAGAACTTTATTCGTCAGCTTCACTGCCCAGGAGGACCACCTGGATCACTTTGCTGGCCGATGGGAGCAGATGGTATTTTCCATCTTCACGATATCGGTGCTCACTATTCTAAACTTTACCAACTCCCGGAAGATGTCGTTAGACAAGTCTCCCATCAAACGCAAACAGTTTCTAATTATCTTGATTTTCTTGATGGTAAATATCAAATGCTTGATCAAAACTTAGCTGCATTCCGGGATATTAAAACGAAGATGACCTACTTCCAGTTACCCGATGGAAGTTATGACATTAGCAAACTGACTGATTTTTACTCTTCTGAGGCGATGACTCCGACACAAAAAGAATTATTTGATCAAGCATTTCAACCAGATTTTATCGTTGATACGAGAACAGGTGACTTCATTGTTGATTTGCAAAATAAAGATTTAATAAAAGAAGCTGGGGAGAATTCAGTGAGCTTAAACTTTGAGCGACAAGAACTCTATTTCGATATCGAGCTCCGTGGTATTAAGCAAATGAAAAAAAATATTGTGACAGAAACAGGAGAGCAAATTGAAAGTATTGGGACTGGAAAAATTCGTCAGCAAAGTCAGCTTGTATCAATTCTTGAGCGCTCGCCAAGGGATTTTATCGAGGAAATCGCGGCAAAAAAACCCGAATTCCCCGCCCACTTAAATGCTCAAAATAGGGATTGGGCAGATTACGCAGCTAGACGAATGGAGGAAAACTCAACGATGTTTTTAAGTGAGTTCTCTCGAACTCAAGAAAATATCAATACCAGTTATGCACAACGTGGATACTGGGAATACGAAGAAATTATGCGGGTAAAAAAAGCAATGATTGACCGAGAAAATGGTTCGAATTTATAAATTTTAGCCGAAAAGAGTAAAGGAGGAAAGCTGTTGAACGTCTTGATCACTATTATTTTATTATTACTCCCCATAATATCTGTTGGGCAAAATTGTGGAGAGCTTCAAAACGGCCAAGAAATTAGACTGGACTCTCCAGGAAATTCAATGGAAGGAGTAAGACCTTGGAACCAAGACAATACTGGACTGTGTACTTACTACTCTATTGGGCAAATTCTCGGCCAACAAATTAATGATCCAAATAACCGCCAAATAAATCCAAATTATTTAGGAGTTTTGGGCTATCAAATAGACCCAAATAAGCCAAACAGCCTTAGTGCTTATGTCGACAGAAATGATCCTGCCAAAGATGATGACGATGAAGCATTTTATGATGGTGCGCGGCTCTGCGAAACGTTGGATCGATTAAGAGATGAACCTATATGCCTCCAATCACAAGATGATAGCGTGAGTACAAGAAACTTCTCGGACATCACTGATGAACTAGACTCCTTGCATTCACAGTTAACAAATTTAACACCAGAACAAAAAGATGCGCTAGACAATGCGCTATTAGAAATTGCGGGTTTTGATAAATGCAAAGAAATGCCTAATCCCGACAAATTAGAAAAATCAATCAAAAAACTAATAAGACAAGTGAACGTGGATAAAAAAATTCACCTCGGTGAATTGGCCAGCGAAGCAATAAGAACAAACGAAACAGAGGAATTGAGAAAACTAAGTGAATTAAGAGATCAAAAAGGTCAAAGGCCCACGCAAATTGAAGAGGAGGTACAAGAACTGCAGCGCCAAAAAGGACAAATTGAGCAACAAGTGCAAGAATTAAAAGATGAGAAAATTAATTTGTATGACTCTCTTGCTGAA